>JAUWYU010000184.1 GCA_030615655.1 Dehalococcoidia bacterium | reverse complement strand
GGCAGTTGTTCTTTTATCTCTCTGGCCAGATTAATAATCTCCGGCATATTCACCCTGTTTTTGTTACTACTTTGTAGTATAGCACAGCCTGTCCAGCCTTATTCGTTTATCCCGTAGATATGACCTGGATGTGGTGGGTGGTGTATCTATTAACGGCCAGGCCACAGGTGATACGAGGGTGGTCGGGTGGGAAAAGATAAACTCCGTCTCCCTCCCCCCGCGACAAAACCGCACCTTCCTCACCAATTGTTTTCCCAAAACAAATCCCGCCTGAAAAAACCCCCGAAATGTCGCTTTTACTACCGGACGCCAAAGCTAAATTTCTCACCCCCGCGACACTTCCCCCCAAAACACTTAACATAACTACATTTACTTAACATAACTCTAAAAACAATTCAAAGCTAACCATGAAGGAATTGTTTCCCGATATTTTTTTATGCCCTTATTGTCATTTTAGGCAATATCCTCGTATAATGGACAAAGCACGGGTTTGATGCTATGAAAGTCATCTCAATTGTTGGTATGTCTGGCTCCGGTAAATCCGAGGTTGCCAGAATATTTCGTGATAAAGGTTTTACTATGGTCAGGTTCGGTGACGTTACTGATGAGGAGGTGAAGAAGCAAGGCTTGGAACTGAACGAAAATAACGAGCGCCAGGTAAGAGAACTACTCAGAGAAAAATACGGTATGGTAGCTTATGCCCAGCTGAACCTGCCTAGGATCGACGCTGCCCTGAAGATCTCGGATGTTGTCGTTGATGGGCTTTACTCTTGGGAGGAGTATGTCTATCTGAAAAACTATTACGGAGAGGATTTTATTGTCATTGCTATTTGGGTATCACCGAAAACGAGGTATGCCCGCTTGGGCAGCCGTGAGATTCGGCCGTTGACACTGCGAGAAGCCGCCAGCCGCGATCATGCTGAAATCGAGAATCTAAACAAGGGCGGGCCGATTGCTATGGCCGATTTTACCATCACAAACGAGTCTTCGCTGACCGACCTGAAGAAAGAAATTGAAAGGATCATCAGTAGAGTACATGATAGATAAACGAAAAAGGCCGGATATTGACGAGTATTTTCTGAAGATAGTCTCCGTAGTGGCAGAGCGCTCAACCTGCCGGCGTCACCATATGGGGGCTATAGCCGTCAGGGACAAACGTATACTGGCTACCGGTTTCAATGGAGCACCGGCTGGAGCTAAGGACTGCCTTGAGCTTGGCTGTCTCCGTGATGAGCAGAATATACCGTCGGGGATAAGGCAGGAAACATGTCGTGCCATTCATGCCGAGCAGAACGTGATTATACAGGCGGGGCTCCACGGGATCAGCCTTGAGGGGAGCACTGTTTACTGTACGCACACACCCTGTGTGCTCTGTGCCAAGATGATGGTCAATGCCAAGATAGCACGTTCTGTCAGTTTCGGTAGCTATGATGATAATACATTTATCGAGCTTTTCCGGGAAGCCGGCATAGAGGTTGATATAAAAGAAAGACCGCCGTCGGTAATAACCTACTTGGATTAACTTCCTAGGGCTTCCTCTTTATCGTTTCGCGGACAGCCTGGGCGATATGTTTGGTCGTCAGTCCGTATCTTTCCAGAAGCTCCGCAGGTTTACCTGACTTTGCGTAGGTATCCTTAAGTGCCACGAACTCCATCGGCACCGGGTGGTGCTTGGCTACCACCTGGGCAACTGTGCTCCCTAGTCCGCCGTGCTCCAGATGTTCCTCGGCGGCAACAATAGAGCCGGTCTCCGCAGCAGCACTGATAATGGCGGCTTCATCGATGGGTTTTAGGGTGGGCATGTTCAATACACGACAGTCGATGCCTTCTGTGGCCAGTTCTCCGGCAGCCTGTAACGCCGGAGCTACCATGATTCCCAGCGCTATGACGGTGATATCCGTACCCGGTCTTATGGTTACTGCTTTACCCAGTTCAAACTGATAGTCCCCGGTATAGACAAGCGGTAATTTGGGTCGGCCCAGCCTGATATAGCAAGGCCCCTGGTGGGTAGCCGCCGCTTTTACCGCTTGTGCGGTTTCCACGGCATCAGCCGGTATAATGACCGTAAAACTGGGCAGGGAACAGATGAGAGACAGATCTTCAATAGCTTGGTGGGACATACCGTCTTCACCGACACTGAGACCCCCGTGAGTTACCACCAGCTTAACATTAAGCCTAGCTTGGGCTACTGATACACGGATCTGGTCGAAGCAGCGCCCGGGAGCAAAGACGGCGAAGGTGCTGGCAAAGGGTATCTTACCTGAGGCGGCCAGGCCGGCAGCAATGCTCACCATATTTTGCTCGGCAATGCCACAGTCAAAGGAGCGTTCGGGGAACTTCTCCATGAAATATCGTGTCATGGTTGATGGACACAGGTCGGCATCCAGCACCACTATGTCTGGATTTTGCCTACCCAATTCAACTAGGGTCTTGCCGTAGGTTTCCCTTAGAGAGACCTCATCGACCATGGTTACTCGAGCTCCTTTAAGGCTATTTCCAGTTCTTCAGCGTTAGGGGCTTTACCATGGAAATCGACATTATTCTCCATAAAGCTGACACCTTTGCCCTTAACGGTATGGGCGATGATGGCCGTCGGTTGCCCCCTAATTGTTTTCGCCTTATCAAAGGCGTCAAGAAGCTGATTGAAATCGTGTCCGTCGACCTCAATGGTATACCATCCGAAGGCTTGCCACTTCTTATTCAGGGGCTCTAGGTTCATAACGTCGCAGTTCCAGCCGTCTATCTGCAGGCCGTTGTTGTCCACGATAGCCGCCAGGTTATCCAGCTTGAAATGGGCTGCGGCCATAGCAGCTTCCCAT
>JAUWYU010000079.1 GCA_030615655.1 Dehalococcoidia bacterium | reverse complement strand
GGGTCGCGCGGGTTGGGACATCAGGTGGCTGACGACTATATCAGGGAGATGGTCAGGGCCATGCAGAAATACGGCATTGAGGTGCCCGACCGCCAGCTTGCCTGTAGTCCGGTGGATTCTCCGGAGGGCCGGGCTTACCTCGCTGCCATGCGCTGTGCCGCCAACTATGCCTGGGCTAACCGCCAGTGCATCACCCACTGGGTCAGAGAGGCTTTCTGCCGGGTTCTGGCGAAAAGTGAGGCGGACGCCGGACTGGAGCTTATCTACGATGTCACCCATAATATCGCCAAGATTGAGGAGCACGAGGTGGCGGGCCAAAAGGTGAAACTCTGCGTGCACCGCAAGGGTGCCACCCGCGCTTTTCCCGCCGGTCACCCCGACGTACCGCAGAAATACGCTTCGGTTGGGCAGCCCATACTTATACCGGGAGACATGGGGCGTGCCTCCTACGTGCTGGTGGGCACGGAGCAGGCTATGAAAGAGACCTTTGGCTCTACCTGCCACGGCGCCGGCCGGATGAAGAGCCGTTCCGCGATGAAGAAACAACTCAGCGGAAGAGACGTTCTGGCGGCGCTTGAAGCCCGCGGCATCACTGTCCGGGCGGGCAGCATGTCCGGTCTGGCCGAGGAAGCCCCGGAAGCCTACAAAGACGTGAATTCCGTGGTCGGCGTGGCTCACGGTGCCGGTATCTCTAAAAAGGTGGCTAGAACGAGGCCGATAGCCGTGGTCAAGGGGTGAGCATATGCGCATTTGCGCAAATATACATCATTAATCGCGGATGATTTTATCTTCTTCCTTGACGTATTTTGATGCCAATGTGCAGTGCACGAAAAGGATAGGTTTGTCCACCCTCTTGAACTCCAGCGGACAGTGTATCATCCCCGCGGGAATATAAACGCTGGTGGGGGTGGTGATTTTATGTATTTCCCGTTCCTCCCCCAGCCCTATTTCTATATCCGCTCCCAGGTCTCCCATATTATCCGGATCGAACGAGTGAAAATACAGGTACATGTCGAAATCGTGCGAATGGGCGTATTCCTCCATTAACGTGGGCTCGGTAATGCGCAGGAAAGCAATGGTGAAATTGGAATTATAATCGTCTTCACCGGTATAAGAATACTCGGGTCCAAACCCCCCGATTTGCAAGTCATGCTTTACTACATACTTTCCGTATTTTGTTGTGGTCATTTGCTCATGCCTCCTCTTTGTGTGATATTAAAGCTGGGGGAATATACCTGAGGGCCTGTAACCGCGTAGTTTGTAGCGCGGTTGAGCATTTGCGCAACTGCGCAATCACGGAAAAAGTATTTTCCCCACCTCTCACAACCGGCCTTTTAGCATCACGGAGTGCTTGTCACAAACTTCTTCTTGTCGTTTTTGCAGATAATCTGAGTTACATACCGGCCTGCCATAATGCCGGTGGGCAGGCCGCCACCCGGCATAACCCAATGCCCTGCCATGTAGAAATTATTAAGTCCCGGCAGGGTCTTGCTCATACGTACGTTTAAGGTCTTTGTTGAAAGTAGCCACCCTTCATAGGTGCCCTGCCAGTTGCCGGTATAGCGCTCGAAAGTCAAGGGTGTTGCCACGTCCCGCATCTCCACCTGTTTAGCCAGTCCCGGGAAACGCCGGTCGAGCAGAGCAACCACCTGGTCCGCTATCTGCTCCTTCTCTGCTCTATAGCGCTCGGAGTCCTCGCTTAACTTCTTCCAGTACTCATAATCAGAATCAATCATGACTGTCAGCAATGTCTTGCCCTCCGGCGCCAGGGTGGGGTCGAAGTTGTAGATGTGTACCGGCAGTCGCTTTAACTCCTGCCTGGCAATAGTAACCGGCTCGTCGAGGGGGAAGTTTATACCGGCTGCCGTATGCGACTCGTCGAACGAGTGGGCTACGCCCAGGGATATGTAGATCAGGGGAGAGAAAATGGGAAGTTTGTCATAATACCCCTGGATTTCCTCACTGACATACTTCCCTTCTAGCATGTCGAATATAGTGCTGCGCCCGTCAGCCGCCGAGATGACGATGTCGCTGTGGTGCTCACTGCCATCAGCCAGCTGCACGCCGACTGCCCGGTCGTTTCCCACCAGGATTTTAGCGATCGGCGACTTGTAATGAACCTCGCCTCCCAGGTCGAGGTAGCGTCGCTCGATACCCCGGGCAAACTCCAGGGAGCCGCCCAGCGGATAACCGGCAGCTTTATTGTGAAGAAAGGCAAGAGTCGTCAACAAGCCTATTATTGGAAAATCAGGGACATCCTGGACAAGAGGAAAAACCTCACGCAGGAAGGGATTTTTAAAGCGTTGAGCAAAGTCCGTCAGTGAAATCTTGCCCCATTTTCTCATAAGCCTTAAGTAGGGAAACATAGTGAACATCATCTTAAGTCCATCAATTGGGCTATATAACTCGGGCGCTTTTTCTATCGGCATATCAAGGCGAGTGCAGATAAGTGCAGCGTTAATAAACTCTTCGATGATATCCTTGTCCTCCGGGGCCAGCTCTTTCATGTGCTGCTCCAGGCGGTGCAAGTCGGTGTAGACGATAAATACTTTACCTTCCTTGCCTTCAATCCGGATGAAATTCTCTGGGTCGACCATGGTACGACCCTGCACCGCACCCACTTCTTCCCAGAGACGGTAGAAACTGTTTCCCGGGCTGGAACCTGTCAGCCAGTGAATACAGCCGTCAATCAAATAGCCCCTGCGTTTCCAGGCTGTGCACAGTCCACCGGGAGTGGTGTGCATTTCGAATATCCGGGTCTTGTAGCCGTTCATCTGGCCGTAGCACCCCGCGGACAGGCCGGCTATCCCGGCCCCGATGATAATGATTGACTTATCCATTAATTCCTCCCGTAAATGAAAATTTCTCGCATCAACTGTTTTGGCTATGTGAGTTCTTGTTAACCAAGTATAATACCATACCTTGTCCAGCCCTGCGATTTCAGCCGCGATTCTCTCGTACCTACCACCACTCTCAGCCTATAAAGTTCCCTCTACTCCCCTAGAAGCTCCGCAACGTCGCTGATGTCTATCTCCAGCATCTTCACGTTGGCCAGGATGCGGTCGGCATTCCGGTCAACCGCCTGAATCCCGCCGGAAATTTCCTTCAGCTCCTCGGCGTTCTTCCTGAGGGCACTTATTTTTTTCGCCATTCCTTTGATATCGTATTCCTGTGCCATTGTCATACTCCTAGTGTTGTTTGGGCCTCTGGTCCTGGAACCGGCGACTCTTGGTCTGGGACCGGGGCAGGCTCTCGTACTCGTGAAACTCTATGTTATAGCCCAGATTAGTCTTCACTCTAAGCTGGTCGGTCAGCACCGCCCTGATGGCGGCCTCGTCATTCTTGTGTTCGGGGATTATTTCTACTTTTAGCGTAATATCGTCGATGTCGCCTTTCTTGATGACGACCACCTGGTATTCGTTACTAAGCTGCGGTATATCTCTGACCACTTCCTCAATCGCCATCGGCGATAGCAGGACGCCCTTTACCTTGGTGATATCGTCGGCACGCCCCGTGATTCCCCCCTCAAGCAGTCTGAAAGTCCGCCCGCAGTCGCAAGGTTGAGCGTTCCACTGGACTAAGTCTTTCACATCGAACCTGATACATGGCTGTGCCATACGATTCAAAGACGTTACCACCATCTTGCCTCTTTTCCCGGGCTCGTTAACGGGTTCGCCGGTATCAATGTCTTCGAGCTCAACCAGGAAGAAAGCCTCATTGACATGCAGACCGGACTGGTACCGGCACTCAAAACCCCAGTGACCTATCTCGGTGGTACCTGATTGGTCATAGACCTTGGCTCCCCAGGCCTCCTCCATTCTCTTTCTGGTTGCCGGAACACTGCCGCCGGGTTCCCCGGCAACGGTGATTTTTCTGATATATAAGTCCCTGGGTGGGTCGATACCCATTCTTCTTGCCGTCTCGGCCATACCCAGCACGTAGGTCGGCGTGGCCCCCATCGCCGTGGCTCTTAGCTCCTGCATCTTTAATATTCTTGCCTCGGTATTCAAGACACCACCGGGGATTACCTCACAGCCCAGCTTCTCCCCGGCATAATGATATGCCCAGAAAGCAATAAAGATGTTGTAGCCGAAAGGCACGAATAAGCGGTCGCACGCTCGATATCCCTGGGCGTACAGCGCGTAGGCATAAGATTCGGTGCTGTACTCCCAGTCCTGCCAGGTGTCTGCCTGGTAAATGGGTTGCCCCGTCGTCCCGCTGGTCTGGCGATAATCCGTCACCTGTTCCAGAGGGACGCATAAAATATCGCCATAGGGAAAGGGGTCCTTTCCCTGAATATCTCTCATCATTGCTTTCTCAATCTTGGGCACCCGCCTGATATCATCAAAGGTCCGTATATCACCGGGCTCTATGCCGGCGTCACTGTAAAGCTGGTGATAAAACTTGGAGTGCTCGTAGGCCCAGCTTAAAAGCTCCCTGAACTTTATCAATTGCAGTTGCTGGAGTTTTTCCCGGGGAAGTGTTTCCAGAATCGGATTCCAGTACTCTTGTCTGTCCATTCAGTGTATGCCTCCTATCTATGGGAACGTTTCCACATGCTATAATATACTCAACTTTGCCACTTGTTGGCAAACTTTGCTACAGGAATTGAAACTTGGTGGCAGCCGCCTGTTTTGACACTCCTTGGGGGGTATTGTATACTGGCTTTTGGAGGCATGGTAATAACTACGTCATATCCATATTCTCCTCTTAGGTCGCCTGTGTTTCTTTTATAAAAAATAAGAAATTGTACTGGAGTATGATTGCAATGAAAGAGATAAGGTTTCACGGACGGGGTGGGCAGGGAGCCGTGCTGGCCTCTCGGATGCTGTCGACTGCTTTTATGGCCGAGGGAAAGTTTGTGGCTAGCTTTCCCATGTTTGGTTTCGAAAGGCGCGGGGCGCCGGTGGTGGCTTTCACTCGTATTGATGACAAACCTATTCGTGAAAAAACTCAAATCTACAATCCTGATTGCCTGGTGGTGATAGACCCTAGCCTGATGAAGCTACCCACACTGTTTTCCGGTCTGAAACCGGAAGGGATTTTAATTCTAAACAGCCCTAAACCATTAAAATCCCAGCCTAACGATAACCTGAAGATAGGTGGTGTCGTGAGTGCCACCAAAATCGCCGTTGATGAAATCGGCCGGGATATTCCAAATACCTGCATTCTTGGCGCTTTTGCCGCCGCCACTGGCTGGTTGGATTTACAGTCCATACTATCCTGTCTGGGGAATTATCTCAGTGGCGATATCCTTCAGAGAAATCTTCGCAGCGCCGAGAGGGGATACCGCGAAGTGGAGGTAGTCCGATGGTAATAAAGCATAAGAACATCTTCAAGACCGAGGGTGCTTGGTCTGACGCCGATGAGTTGCTCCTGTGTCTGGACACAGGGAGCTGGCGTACGGAAAGGCCAGTACCGGACAGGGAGAAGTGTAATTACTGCGGTCTTTGTGCTCTCTATTGCCCACCGCAATGCCTGAAAGACATGGGTGACTATTTTGTGCCCAATCTTGACTTCTGCAAAGGCTGCGGTATCTGTGTCAAGGAATGTCCACGAGACGCAATCGTTATGGTTCCGGAAGGAGAATTTGCTGATGAAGGCTCAAAAAGGTCAGGTTAGGGTTATAACCGGCAACGCTGCTGCCGCCTACGGGGCTATGCTTTGCCGACCCGATGTAGCGACTTCATACCCCATAACTCCTATGAGCGAGGTGGCAGAGCAGCTATCTACATTCCGTGCTGATGGACTTGTGGATACTGAGATGGTAGAAGTAGAGGGAGAAAATTCGGCTATGAACGTTGTCGTTGCCGCCACCCTTGCTGGTGGCCGTGCTTTCACCGCCACGTCTTCCTGGGGTTTAGTCTTCATGTATGACGCCGTGCAGCATGCCTCTGGCTTCAGGGCGCCGGTGGTGATGGCTATCGCCAACCGCGAGACACCGGGCATCCTGGCAGTCTCCGGTGGCCAGCAAGACATAATCAGCACGAGAGATACCGGGTGGATTCAGATAATTGTTGAGGACTGTCAGGAAATCCTTGACTCGGTGATAATGGCCTTTCGGCTGGCGGAAGACTATGATATCCAGCTCCCCGTCATGGTGAACTATGACGGCTTTTATCTCTCCTACCTTGCAATGCCGGTGGAAATCCCGCAGAGGGAAGATGTGGACCAGTTCCTGGCACCTTTGAAGCAGCAGCCGGAGCGCCCCAAGCTGATTCCAGGAGAGCCCTTAGGCTGCGGCACCCATGGTATCGACGTGGGGTTTGTTGAGCTGCGATACAAGCACTGTATGGCTATGGAGCGGGCACTGGAGAAAGTGGACGAGATAGACCGTGAGTTCGGGGAATATTTCGGACGAAGCTATGGAGGCCAGATAGAGGAGTACCGCACCGAAGACGCCGAGATAATATTGCTCACCTCTGGTGGTACCACCGGAACGGCCCGGACAGTGGTTGACGCCAAAAGAGATGAGGGAGTGAAGGTTGGTCTGGTTAAGTTGAGATTATTCCGTCCCTTCCCCCGTCAGCGGCTGGTTGAAGCCCTTAAGGGGAAGAAGGCCATAGGGGTCATTGACCGGAGCGTTGGTTTCGGCTGGAACTGCGGGCCCATGTATATGGAGTTAAGGGCACTTACGCCAGAAATCGGCATTATTCCCATGCTGAGCTATATTGATGGGCTGGCGAACCTGGATATAACCATACCACATATAGAGAGAGTGGTAGATGAAGTCTATGCTGCCGCACAGGGCAAACCTTACCAGGAGGTAACCTGGATACCTTTGGAGGAATGAGGAAGAAGCAATGGTAGAAAAAACGAAGAAAAAATCACGAGTTTTTGACTATTTCTGCGAAAAAGAGGAGCAGTACGCTGGCGGACTTGCCTGGTGCGCCGGCTGTCCTCTGGAACTTACACTCAGATTCGTGCCAAAAGTTCTGGGAAAGGATATAGTGATTGTCGGTTGTCCCTGTTGC
>JAUWYU010000055.1 GCA_030615655.1 Dehalococcoidia bacterium | reverse complement strand
ATAATGAATGTCCAGGGAATGCTCAGCAGGGAGGCGAACAAGACGGCTCTACGCGGTCGATTCGGAGTGCCCCACCACACCTATTCAGATGCACTTCATGACATGTACGGGCCGGAAACATGCAATTATCACCTGCTGCTGAGGAAGATCAAGAAAAATTTCGACCCCAACGGGGCATCGGAAGCTTCGCTCTATATAACGGCGAAGGAATAAGAGATTCAGTCAATACGAGGAGGAAACATATGTTACTTAAAGACAGGGTTGCTATTATCACGGGAGGTTCCAGGGGGATGGGAAGGGCCATTGCCCTCCGCTTTGCCGGGGAAGGCTGCTCCTCCGTTATCGCCGATGTTCGCGATAAAGAGGGCGAGAGAACGGTGGGAGAGGTCAAGAAAAAAGGAAAGGACGCAATTTACGTCCATTGTGACGTCACCGACAGCGGCCAGGTGAAGGATATGGTGGCGAGGGCAATCGATAAATTCGGGAAGGTAGACATCATGGTAAATTGCGCCGGGATAGGGACGAAACCAACCATGCTCAATGATATATCCGAAGAGGAATGGGATAGAGTTGTAGATATAAACATGAAAGGGACTTTTTTATGTTGTCAAGCAATCGCCCCCCATATGAAAGAAAATAACTCTGGAAATATTATCAATGTAGTATCTCTGGTTGCCCTTGATGCCAGCCCTAACTCAATTCATTACGCTGCCTCTAAAGCTGGAGCTTTGTCGGTCTCGCGGTGTATAGCTACCGCACTGGCCCCATATAATGTCCGCGTCAACATAATTCACCCGGGAATGATTCGCACGGACATGTCGGCCGTTTTTGCTGGTCCTGATGTAAAAGATGTAGATGCTTTTTACACTCAGATGGCAAAAGGTGTGCGCCTGGGAAGAATTGGTACCACAGATGATATCGCATCAGCGGCCTTATTCCTGGCCTCAGAGGAATCGTCATATATAACGGGAGACAGTATCGCTGTGGGCGGAGGCGGAATCCAGATGGGTGGAGGGGGGCCACCCCCGAAGTAATTCATCAGAAGACAGGAGGACCAGGAAAAATGGCTGAATCAAAATACGGGAAATATTTAATAAAGGCACCTACTCTGAAAGGTGATTTTCCCCCGCTGGCACAGAGAATGGTCTATGATGGTAAAGTTGCGGGTGGTACTGCCGATGTGGGTATCAGATATTCGTACTTTTACGGACCTCCATTCCAGTTTGAGGTCCCCCACAAGCACGACTACGACCAGTTCCTGTGTTTTTTAGGTACGCCGGAAGATGTCAGGGATTTTGATGCGGAAGTAGAGATATGGCTGGGCGAGGAGATGGAGAAACACACCATAACCGAATCCACCATCGTCCATGTTCCCGCGGGCCTGATGCACTGTCCCATGAACTACAAGCGGATAAGCAAACCCATCATGCTGATAAACATTACCCTCGGGGGCGAATATGTGAAAAAGGGCGCCAAGGGCGAGCTGCTACCCTGGAAGCCCGAGGATATGAAAAAACTCAGAAAAAAGAGGGAATAGGTTACCCGCCGTAACCAGCCGGTTTAAGCTGCAGAGTCAGGTGCGCTTAGAGTCTGATACATTTTATGGTAGAGCCCCTGTTTCGCCATGAGTTCCTTGTGAGAACCTTCTTCGATAATTCTTCCCTGCTCGAGGACAATAATACGGTCGGCATGGGTCACCGTGGAAAGCCTGTGAGCGATGATAAGGCAGGTGCGCCCCTGGGTTAGTCGGCGTAATGCCCTCTGCATAATGCGCTCCGTATGGGTATCCACATTGGAGGTGGCTTCATCAAGTATCAGGATACGCGGGTCGGCCAGTATAGCCCGAGCCAGGCATATGAGCTGGCGCTGGCCGGCGCTGATATTGGCACCCCTCTGCCCTACCGGCGTTTCGTAGCCTCGTTCCAGCCGATTGATAAAATTATGAGCGCCGACCGTTTTAGCTACCTGGATAATCTCATCATGGCTAGCCTCCAGTCGCCCATACCGTATATTTTCCTCGATACTTCCGGAAAAGAGAATGGGGTCCTGGGGCACAATGCCAATCTGCTGCTTTAATGATTGCTGGGTGACGGACTGAATGTGGTAATCGTCCACGGTCACCTCGCCTCTTTCCACCTCGTAGAAGCGAGCGGCGAGATTTACCAGACTGCTTTTACCAGAGCCGGTCTGTCCCACGATGGCTACCGTCTCGCCGGCATTAATGGTGAGGTTAATATCGTGGAGTATATCATTATCGGGCTCATATCCGAAGCTCACGTTCCGAAAGTTAATGTTACCCTTCACCGGAGGCAACTCGATAGCATCGGGGCTGTCCTGTATTTCGGGTTCGATATCAAGCATCTCGAAGATGCGTGCTCCGGAGGCCATAGCCCGCTGGAGCATTGTATACTGCATGGCGAGCTCCAGCACAGGTTCAAAGAACCGCTGGATATAGAGCAGGAAGGCCAGAAGAACGCCGACTTTCATGGCACCGTCAAGCACCTGATAGCCGCCCAAGATGATGACAATAGCAAAGGCAACACCGGTGAGGATATTTACGGTGGGCATCATGAGCGCCTCCAGCCTGACGGCGGTAACATTGGCGTTGAGGTGCGCCCGGTTAACCTCATCAAACTGCTCAAAGTTCTCATCCTCGCGGGAGAGGCTCTGGACGACCCGTACGCCGGATATGTCTTCCTGAAGCTGGGAGTTGACCGTGGCGATAGCCCTGCGCACGCTGATAAAAGCCCGGCGAGCGTACTTCTGCCACACGAATAAGATGATGCCGAGTACCGGCACCACCGTAAGCGTTATCAGGGCCAGCCGGGGGTCCATTATAATCATGATAACGGCTATGCCCACCAGGGTAAGTAAACTGGCCACGAGGGCGAATATGCCCTGGGTAAGGAGCTCCTGCAGTTGCTGCACGTCATTCTGCACGCGGGACATGAGCTTGCCGACCTTATTGCGGTCGAAGAAACTCATCGAAAGCCGGTGCAGGTGGTCAAACATCTCGGTGCGCATTCTTAATATAATGGACTGGCCGGCAAAGGCCAGGTACAGGGTTTCCAGATACTGCCCGCCCCACATTGCCAGCGCGGCCACAACGAAGATGATGGCGGTGATATTCAGACCACGAAAATCACCATCTATAGCATAGTCTATGGCGGCACCTACCAGGTAGGGCAAAGCCAGGGTGGCCAGGGAGCGTATTACTATGCCGCTGGCCCCGATACCTATCCACGCCTTGACGGGCGCCAGATATCGGGGCAGCCGTGCGACAATCTTGTTGTCATATATCTTGCCCAGTACCTCGTCTGAATCGAAGGGGCTACTACCATGGTGGTGAAAGCCGCCTCCGCCTCCGTGAAACATGTTTACTCCTCTACTAAATCTTCTCCGGAATCCTGACTTATCATGAGTTGTGATTCGTATATCTCTCTATAAATACTGTCCCTAGTAATGAGTTCGCTGTGTTTACCCTGCTCCACCAGCTCGCCATCCTGAAACATCAGAATAAGGTCGGCATTCTGGATGATGGGCACGCGGTGAGTAATAACGAAAGTGGTCCTCTCCTTGATAAGACTGTCCAGGGCCTGACGGATAAGTTTCTCTGTTTCCGAATCGACACTGGCCGTGGAGTCATCCAGGATAAGGATACTGGGGTTCACGAGCAGGGTGCGGGCTATAGACAACCGCTGTTTCTCTCCACCCGAGAGAGTATCGCCACGTTCGCCTACCCAGGTATCATAGCCATCGGGCAGTGCCTGGATAAAGTCATGGAGGTGGGCTGCTCTGGCTACCTCGATTATCTGCTCCATGCCAGCGTCTACGGCACCATAGGCAATGTTCTCGCGGATGGTAGAGGAAAAAAGGAAGACATCCTGCTGCGCAGCCACGACATTCTTACGTAAGGATGACAGGGTGACATCACGAATATCAATGCCATCTACGGTGATTTTACCGCCGCTGACATCATAGAACCTGGCGAGAAGGTTGACTACGGTGCTTTTGCCGCTACCCGAGCCGCCCAGCAAGGCCACCATCTGGCCCGGCTGCACCTCGAAGCTGACATTCTTCAAGGCCGGGCTGATTGTATCGTAGCTGAAGCTGACATTCTGAAAAGAGACCTGGCCCCTGACCCTGTCCATTTCAATAGCGTCCGTTTTCTCCAGGACCGCCGATTCGGTATCCAGTATCTCCAGAATGCGCTGACCGGCGGATACGGTTCGAGAAAAAAGGTTGACCATCATGCCTAACCGTCGTATGGGCATCATCAGCAGGCCCACATAGAGGATAAACTGGGTAACCTGGCCTACGGTCATATTGCCGGCAATAACTTCACGTCCACCGTACCAGAGAATAACGGCCGTCGGTATGCTGATTAAAAACACCATGGCAGGCATGTTAAAAGCCAGCAGACGGGCGGCGTTCATCTGTTCGCCGTAGAGCGTAGTTGCCTGAGCGGAGAATTTACGGCTTTCCTCTTTCTGGCGAGAGAAGGCCTTGACCACGCCGACACCGGCGAGACTCTCCTCGATCGTAGTACCCATGAAGCCCAGCATGGCTTGAACTTTCAGCCAGATAGGTCGGATACGAGTGCCAAAACTGCTGGCCAGCCATGTTACCGGGATTACAAAGAAAATTGTGAACAGCGCCAGTTTCCAATCCATGGCCAGCAGCATATAGGTTACCCCGAGAAACATAAGCAGCAACTGGGCCATACCAAGCAAGCCCATGCCGAAAAACATGCGTATGGCTTCGACATCGACCGTGGCCCGGGACATAAGCTGTCCTGTCTGGCTCCGGTCATGGAAAGCAAAACTCAGCCTCTGCAATCGTTCGTAGAGAGCATTCCTTACCTTATAGGACACCCTCTGGGAAACGACTTCAGCGTAATATCGCTGCCCGTAGCCGGCTACACCCCTCAAGGCACTGGCGGCAATGATAACCACCGCCGCTATGATAAGGAAACTGCTCTTACCGGAGCCGAGTACGGTATCAATGCCATCGCCGAGCACACGGGGTATGGCAATAGCAAAGGCGGTACCCAAGACCAGACACACGAAGGCGAGGAGCAGCATGAACCAGTATTCGCTTACAAAGCTCATTAACCTTAGTACAGTTTTCATTTTACACTCGCCTACTCTTGCCTGATGAGGCTATAAAAAGCAAGTACCCAAGTTTATCGGATTGGTGATAGTTCAAGCCATATCCTTTGAGATTTCCTCGTAAATGCGAGAAAGGGCTTCACGCATACGACCCAACTTTTCAGTGTCCGCGGTACGGACACTGTCTCTCAGCAACTGGGCAAGCCTTTCAAACTCCTGCATCGTCTTATGTATATCATCGATATTTTCGGGATTCCACCAGTTCTTTATCTGGCCTTTTATTCTTTCCTGGGACTCTTTCTGCTCATCGAGGAACCGGAGACCTTCCTCGGTGATAGTGTAGACCTTTTTCCCCTCCTGCTCGGCGGCGATGACATACCCCATCTCCTCAAGCATCTGCAGCGTGGGATAAACACTACCCGGGCTTGGCGTATAAAAGCTGTGGAAGCGCTCTTGCAGTGCCCGCATAATTTCGTATCCGTAGCTTGGCTTATCTTTCAGATGCTGCAGGATGATGTACTTGAAGTCTCCTCTCTGGAACGGTCTTTCATGTCTCGGCTTCATAAAGAAAGGCGGTCTGTGATGTTTATGGTATATATCGAACATAGTAATCACCTCTACTTAACACAGGAACCCGATATAAAACGATATATCGGTTTAATTTTATTATACCCCTGTATGAAATGATTGTCAATGGCATACACACCGGAAATTACAGGTAATTCCGGGTATTGAGCTGGCGTGAAGGGTAATTTAACAGTATCCGGGTTTACGCCTTGGGGAGACGGGAGAGCAGCTACATCAATATCTTTTATATATTCTTTTGTTTCCCGTAAGATGGGAGCACGTAGTCCCCTTCTCTGGCATAATCAGGATATTCCGGCGGTATGTAGGCCGTCCAATCCCCTACGGTATTG
Organism: Dehalococcoidia bacterium; assembly: GCA_030615655.1. Taxonomy (GTDB): domain Bacteria; phylum Chloroflexota; class Dehalococcoidia; order Dehalococcoidales; family RBG-16-60-22; genus JAUWYU01. The sequence continues at coordinate 2,552 of JAUWYU010000055.1, read as the reverse complement.
GGGTCCAGCATTTTCTTTATCTTCATGAGCCATTTATCATAATTATCGTATAAAGGTCCCCAGTTCTGATGGACATGGGTGACGGGCTCAATCTGAAGACAGCCGCCCCGCGAGGGAACGCCATATCTGTTGAACTTTCCACGGGGGTCGAACAACTCGTTAATGAAATCCCGGGCGGCTTTAAGCGAAGCCGGGTCATAGGGGTCATACTGGGCGGTTGATATCCCCTGTGCCCCTGTGGAGAGGTGCTCCTCCGGCCGCCACGACACCATTCTGGCCCCGCTTCCCAGCCCCAGAAACGCCCCCATATCCTCGTAACGTTTTTTAACTACGGCTTCCTGCAGGGCTAATTTCTTGAGCATGGCCGGGGAACCGTCGGGGCTGGAAGATGACGGCAGGAAGTCGCCAGTGGCCCGGAGATTCACCCCGGTAGACCACATAATATCGATAAAAGCCCGTGCCAGCGCCCCTGGTTCGTTAAACTGCGGCAAAAAGCGGCCGCCCCATTTTTCGGTAATCGCCAGCAGGCACTTCTCCCTGTATTCCATTTCCCCCGGGGACTGATAACCGATAACGCACACCACCGAGTCGGCTACCGACCCTCCACCGGCAGGGTCGATACTCCGCACCGACCTCTGGGGCATCTGCTGCATCATCGCCCATTCTTCGTCGTTGCCTTCTGAAAATGGCATTGTGCCCAGTATGGCGATACCGAAAGCACACAATATCTCGGCACGGCACAATTCTTCAGAAGCCTCCAGCGTATCGTCCAGGTTACGAAAGGTAGGAACAAACACTTTATATCCGTCCGGCACTTCGTCCAGCTGGCCGAATGACAGCGGTTCCCCCGGCTGCTTTTTCTGTTTCCACTCCGGTGGGCCATACCACGGATAAAGCTTGACGCTGGCCCTGGTGATAACACCATGCCCGCCGTTGGCTCCCGTTCTACCTCGCAGTATTCCCCTCAGGCTGAATCCCGGCCCATCGGCAGAGAAGAGGTCATCACCGTTTTCACCAGTTCCCAGCTTCAATACTTCTCCCGTAGGCAGTACCCACTCACAACCCAGAACATTGCGTCCGTAGCCGCTGGTAAACACCATGGTATGCTGACATCCATGATGGCAGCACTCGGTAGCAATCACCCCGGCGCTATAGCCGACGCCTATCCTGCCGGTGTAGAGGCCATACCTGGCGGCTTCCAGCTGAAGTCTGTACACGGAAACATAAGGCTCGACCACAGCCCGCATGTTCCTGGCATCGATTTCAATAACGCGGTTCATCCTTCTGAGGTCGAAGAGGATACCCTTCTCATGTACGAGCGAGAGAGACAGATACTCAAATCCCGATGAGAAGGCTTTAAACAGTATGCCATATTTATTGCATACCCTGACTGCCGCCGAAATTTCCTCAGTGGTTGCCGGCAGCAGCACTGCCGCCGGTCTTACCGAGTGTTTTTCATCAAAGAAGAACTTGTTTCCCCATACCTGGTTGTAGGTGTCCAGGATTACCGGCTCCTGCGTTATATATTCCGGACCGACAATATCCTCCAGGGCCTGGTATTCCTCTCTGGATAACTTCATTTCCGCGCCTCCTGACTGCCTATTTTCTTAACAGCCACTCTAAATCGCTTTTTGAACAAGCTCTATGATGTCATAGACCTCTATCCCATCCCCGGTTTCTTTAGCGGCATCCAGGAAACTCCGCTGGCACCAGGGGCAGGCACTAACGATAGCCCCGGCCCCCACCGCCTTCGCCTCCCGGAGCCTCTCGGCGGCGGTCCATGTGGCGAAGTCGGGATAGGCATCAATGACCCCGCCGCCAGCCCCACAGCACCAGGCATATTCTTTAATCCGGTACATCTCAACGAGTTTCAAACCGGGAATGCTCTTAAGTATATCCCTGGGCGTTTCGTAAACGCCGCTGGCGCCGCGCCTGTATTTCTTCGGCGGGTCATGCACAATCATCTGTCCCATAACCTTGTACTCCCTGCCCTGCCAGTGAATCCAGGGCTCGGCCAGCCTTCCCAGATGGCAGGGGTCATGATAGGTTACGGTCAGCGGCACTTCCCGGGTCAGTTTGAGCCTGCCGTCTTTTATCAAGCGGTCAATGTACTGTGTAATATGCAATATCTCTATTCCCAGCTTCCTGTCGATTTTGTCATAGAGCACTTTAAAGGCCGCATAGCAATCGGAGCAGGGGGTGACCAGAGTTTTCACACCGGCGGTACGGAATGTCTCCATCTGGTGCTCGGCATACTTGGTGAGTTCACCGGCATAACCCAGTTCATAGGCACGGCCACCGCAACACGCTTCGTCAGCGCCCATGATGCCGACATCAACGCCGGCATCCCTGAGCAGGGTCATCCCCGCTCTAGCTATCGGCCATAGCTCTTCATCAAAAGCATACCGGCAGCCAACATAATAGGCTACCCCGGCACTCTCGCTGGTAAGGTCCTTTACATCAAGCCCTTCAGCCCACCTGCCTCTGTCAGCCTTCGGAGACTGCATCATATTATCTTCTTTCCTGAGACCTTCGATAACAACCATATGGGC
>JAUWYU010000107.1 GCA_030615655.1 Dehalococcoidia bacterium | reverse complement strand
CTTTTTCATCGGGCAATAGATTAACAGATTCATCGTTAGATGGCAATTTTTGATAGCGGGGATAAATCCTGATTCCTCTAACATTCTACACGCTTGCAGACGTATTTGACAAACACTTGACAGATAATCAAGCAGGAACTATTATTATGTCACCTCTATATGAAAGGAGGAAATTCAAATGGACATCAAAGAGTTCGCGGAGAAATATATCAAAGCCTGGCAGGAAGCCCTTTTAAATGGCAAATTCAGCTCTCTTGAAGCATTGATAGACCCTGCTTCCGTTTATCATGCTCCAGGCTCGGATTTGAGTCGGGAAGCATATAAGCAACATATAGTCGACATGCGAAAGTATGCTCAAATTATCAAGGTGGATTGGGAATATCTAACTGGTGAAGGTAACCTCTTCGCAGTTGATTTCAGGGGATGTTTTAAATTCACCGGCGAAATGCCGGGTTTCCCTACAATTACAGGAAAAGAAATGACAAGTCATTATCTCTGCCTTTTACATGTCAAGAATGGCAAGGTTATCGAATCCTGGACAAACGGCAGCATAACAGTTGTAGACTAGCCAACCTCCTAAAACATAAGCACGTTGCGGATTACCTCACCCTTCTCCGAGGACTCAATAGCCTCGTTAATCTGCTCGAAGGGATAATGCCCGGAAACAAGCTCGTCCAGCTTGAGACGCCCTATCTTATATAGTTCAATCAGGCGCGGCACGTCTATCCTGAGCCGTACGGCTCCCATAGCGCTGCCTGTCAGCTTTCTCCCCCTCATGAAGTCGGTCGGCGTCCAGGCGGAAAGCTGTTCCCCGTGACCGTGACCGATAACACACGTGGTGCCGTCCGGCGCCGACATCAAAAACCCCTGCCGCAGTATCTCGATACCCGCCACCGCCACGATGACGAAGTCGGCGCCGCGACCGTACGTTAGCTCCTGGACCTTTTTAATGGGGTCGCTCTCTTCTTTCGCGTTAACCGTATGCGTCGCGCCGAAAACCCTAGCTATCTCCAGCTTGCTGTCGCGGACATCCACGGCGATAATCGGATAAGCCCCGACGAAAGCCGCCCCCTGTATGGCATTGAGGCCGACCCCTCCGCAGCCGATAACGGCGATGCTGCTGTTAGCCGTAACTTTAGCGCGATTCATCACCGCCCCGAACCCCGAAATAACGCCGCAGGCAATCAGACACGCCCGGTCCACAGGTAAATCCTCCGGCACCTTCACCAGGTTAACCTCGGGAATCGTGGCGTATTCGGCGAAGCCGGCCACGGCGCCGGCATACTGCGAGATACGCTGCCCCTTTTTATTGGTAAATCTCCCCTCCCCGAAAAGATAAAGCCGGTTGGTCTGGCACAGGCTTGGACTGCCGATACGGCAGTAATAACAGTGCCCGCAGCCCTCCGGAATAATGCTGGCAATCACGGGGTCGCCGGGCTTTACGTAGGTAACGTCCTCACCCACTTCCTCCACGTAACCGGCGATTTCATGTCCGGGTATGGCCGGGAGAGGCAAATTGCCGTGCTCTCCCTTTATGGCGTGGATATCGCTGTGGCAGATAGCGGTCGCCGCCATGCGTATTTTCACGTCGCCTTTCCCCGGAGGGTCTAAAGTCACCTCCTCTATCACCAGGGGCTTGCCGAATTCATAACAGATGGCCGCTTTCATATAACCTCCATAACAACATTGAAATATCGCTCGAAATAAGCTACAAAAGCAGTCTATACGTCATAAATATGAAATGTCAAACACTGCTTAACGTCATTGGCAAACCTTTACACCCGTTATCTAAATTGACTTCAAGCCTGGGGCATCTTATACTTTAGATTAAGCAAAGGAGGACTAAGACATGGATATCGTTGAAACTATCAAAGCGAGGAAGAGCATCCGTGCTTTCAAGCCCGACCCCATCCCGCAGGATATTCTAAAGCAGATAATAGAGCAGGCTTTACGGGCACCGTCCTGGGCTAATACTCAGCCCTGGGAATTTGCCATAGCCAGCGGCAAGAAGCTGAAAGAAATACAAGAGGGCTTTGTCGAAAGGGGAATGCCGCAGGATTCGACGGTAGACGTCGCCCGTCCTTACGAGTATCCTGAACCCTATATGGCGCGTATCCGCGCCCTGGCCCCCAAAGACCGGGCGGAGATGACCAGGGAAGAGATGGAGGCCCGTACGATAGACAACTTCCGTCACTACGGCGCACCGGCGGTTATCTATCTACTCGTCGGGCGGGATTTCTTCTATCAGTCGAAGGGCATCAATGTGTGGTCGTTATACGATTGCGGCTCGGCGGTACAGAACATCATGCTCCTCGCCACGAATAAGGGGCTGGGAACCATTGCCCAGGCACAGGCGGTAGCCTATGTCGATATCGTCAGAAAGGTCCTGGGAATACCTGAGTCCAGGCTCATAGCGCTGGGAATCGCGATTGGCTACCCAGACTGGGATAACCCGATAAATCAGTCCCGCACTCAGAGAGAGCCGCTGGATAGTGTTGCCACGTGGTACGGCTTTGATTAAAATCTCCCAACCCCCTGTCTTTCATTGGCGGATATCATACTCTCCGATTACGCATAAGGGCGCTTTGACACAACCGTTATTGTGCAGTATTATGGGCATAAGTTAGCGATAATAAATAAGGAGGATAAACAGGAATGGCAGAATCGGAATTCGAGAAATACGCTGTTAGAAAACCCCTTTACGAAGCGGGTGGCGGCTACAAGGGGCGCCAGAGCCCCACTATGACCTTTATGAGCAGTCAGCAGGTGCCCGAGGCCAACTACTATATCGAGCTCGGCTGGATATACGATATGCCGGAGCCGAACCCCCATATTCACGAGCACGTGCATGACTACGACGAGATTGTTCTGCATTGGGGTGGCAACCCCGATACCCCCCAGGACCTCGGTGGTGAGATAACGTTTTACGTCGGCGGCCAGCCAATCAATTTTAACACGACGACGGGGATATTCATTCCCAGGGGAGTACCCCATGGCCCGATGATTTGGCAGAAATTCCGGTTCCCGCATATCGAAATGGCTATGATGCTGGGGACGGGCGACCCGTTCAAAGGCTGGGGCAAAAGCGGCATAGGTGAGCCCAAGAAAGGACTGCCTCAGAAAACGGACAAGTTTGACTACGAGCAGTACGTTATCCGCAGTCCCATGCGGGAGGCGGGGGGTAATTTCACAAAGGGACGGCAGAGCCCTACCATGACCTATATGAGCCGACCCCAGATAAATGTCGCCAATTATTACATCGAGTTTGGCTGGATATGGGATGTAGTCGAACCCGGTCTCCCCGAGATGAGACATGATAAATATGATGAGATTGTCCTGCACATAGGGGGCGACCCCAACAATCCCGAAGACCTGGGTGCTGATATGGAGTTCGGCATTGGCGGCGACATGTTGCAGTTCAACACCAGTTTCGGCGTCTTTATTCCCAAGGGCTTACGGCACGGTCCGCTGAACTGGCATAAAGTAAGAAAGCCTCACATCGAGATGGCGATAATGCTCGGCGCCGGTACCGTCCGGGAAGGTTGGGCTGATAGCTTCTTCGAGAGGCCTGAGGGTCAACCAGGGCAGTAACGGCATTCCGGCTTTGCTCCCGGGGTCTTACCCGTGTTCGGCAAGCAGCTGATGCGCTTTCTTTAGCCAGTCCGGAATAGTAATCTCTTTGCCGCAGGCTTTTACACAGGCACCGCATTCGTTGCAGCTATCCGTACTGTGCTGTTCAATACGGTAAATAGACCTTGCTGTCTCGACATCACCGTACATGATAGCATCGTTGTAAAGCTCGAAGATGCGCGGCACATCGATGCCCTCGGGACACGGCATGCAGCCGCGACAGGCAGTGCAGGGGATGGAACTCAACTTGCGGTAAGCATCCCTGACCCGGCTGATTAGCACCTGCTCCTGTACGGTAAGGCTGTCCGCTTCAGCGCTGCCGGCAAGGGCTACATTTTCCACTACCTGTTCCATGGTGCTCATGTCACTGACAACGGTAGCCACCTCCGGGTGATTCCAGACCCAGCGCAGTCCCCACTCGGACAGTTTACGCTCTTGTGAGGCGCTTGCCCATACCTTGGCTACTGACTCCGGCGGCTCTTTGGTGAGCCGTCCCCACCTGAGTGGCTCTGCAATAACGACCGCCAGCCCCTTATCAGCCGCGTATTTGAGCCCGCCGACACCCGGGTGATGGTCTACGTCCATATAGCTGTATTGAAATTGACAGAGGGCCCAGTTATCGTAAGCATCCAGTATGCCCCTGAGGGTCTGAAAATCGTCGTGGAAAGAGAACCCCGGTCTGTCGATTCGCCCGTCTCTCATAGCGCCTTCTGCCCGACTCAGTATATCCAGTCCCTGTAACCTGGGCCAGGTCTCCCGGTTCAGCCCACTCAGAAGAAAAAAGTCTATCCTGTCCGTTTGCAGCCACGTAAGCTGGTTATTCAGATAGCGCTCGAAGTCCGGAGAGGCATTAATCAAAAAAGCCGGCAGACTGGCGGCAACCCTGATTTTCTGTCGGTAGCCGTCTTGAAGTGCCCGGCCGATGAGACGGGTCAGACGTTCGTGCTGCCTCATGTCGTAAGGACAACCCAGGTCCAGATAGTTGACGCCATGGTCGATGGCATAACGAATCATCTTGATGGATTCGGATTCAAGCAACGGCAACTGCCTAACACCGAAGCCCAATTCCGATACTTCCCAGTCCAGCCTGCCAAACTTGCGGTACTTAATTGATATCCTCCCTTAAGCAGACTTCTTATCTACTAAATACCAGCGAGGGCTCGTAACCGGGTGATATCAGTCACTTACCCTCGCTAACAGTACTACCATATAAGGAATAGAGACTTTTATGCCTCCACCCACGGAGACGCATGTTCGCCGCTTAGGCAGATTACGATAAAGCCGTAAGGCTTATCAACCCACCTTGTTATGAGCGGGAGATGGGGAAACGCTGCGGGACAGATGGCGACGGTAGGCGTGTTGAAGATATGCCTCTCGTAGTCCTTGCCCATACCCAGCTCGAGTTCCGCCCCCAGGTAGTCCAGGTTATCAGTGTCGAGGCCTACAAAAACCAGTATTTCCTCCTCGGGATGGTAATGTGCTTCGCCGGCACGGTGCCATTTGCCGCACTTGCTATATAATCCCCAGGTGAAATTCAGGTTGAACCCCTCCAGGTCACTACCGTAGAGCCATACAACCTCGTCGCCATTCCCCGGCCCCACTCCCATTTCCACGGCCTTGATTACTCCATACTGGTCCGCGTCCAGCCTGTCGACCGCCGTCCCCGGCATATTCTTGAAATTGGTAATCATTCGTTTGATTAAGTGCCCGTATTTTGAGCCTTTGGTTGCGGACTTTGATTTCGTTGCAACAGGCTCGGCCCGATATGCGTCAGCCAGGCCGATGGTATAATGGACAATAGGTCTATCGAGTTTTTTGACTGTTACCGGACCGTGCGGCAACCCTTTCGGAATAAGTACCGCCGAGGGCTCTGTAAACACATGTTCCTCCCGTTCCTCGCCGAGCTCTACCGATACTTCCGCACCCAGATAGAGTATATTGGTGTTATCAGTCCCCTCAAAGACGAGGACTTCATCGTAAGGGTGTATCAATGCTCCCTCGAGGGGATGAAACGTGCCGGGCTTTTTTACGAATCCATAAGAAAAATGAGCATTGAATCCCTCTAAGTCCTTGGCTTCCATCCATACACGGGGCTCGGAATATAGCCCTTTGGGTGCGTCCCTG
>JAUWYU010000040.1 GCA_030615655.1 Dehalococcoidia bacterium | reverse complement strand
AAAAAATTTGTAGATAATAATTTACTAATCGTAGAAGATACTTTCGATGATCATCAATTGCAGAGAGCTAAGTATAACGTTCGCCTTGGCAAGACATATTTTAAAGAAGGCGATTATCATGATTTAAGTAAAAATAATATTATTTTAAAAATAAAACCTTATGAACTGGTTTTCGTTGAAAGCTATGAAATATTTAAGCTACCTGAGAATGTAATCGGTAAGTATGATACCCGAATAAAAGGTTGCCTCGGAGGTATTGGACTCCAGACAGGTCTTCATATTGACCCAGATTACTATGGCAGATTTTTTTGTCCCCTTTTCAACTTTTCAAACATTCCGCTTACATTTAGATTTAAAGACCATTTAGCTTCAATTGAATTTATTTATACAACACCACCTACATCAGAAACTAAACCCTTTTCTAGCGAAAGACAAGGTTTATTATCTCTAAGGGAAGCTTTATCAGATGAGCCTGGACGAAGTGGTTTGGAGGAACTATTAGAAAAAACTAAAGATACACAGGAGATATTAGAAAACCGTCTGAAAGAAATCAATAGTACAGCTAATCTATTGAATATAAGAGTTGATAGTATGATAGGTGCAGTATTTCAAGCAATGGCCTTTATGATTGCGATACTTGCAGTAATGGCAGCCACAATGTCTTTTATGTTTACAGCAGATTTATCAACAAAGCCAGTTAATATAGGAATTGGAGCAGGAATACTCATTGCAGTTGCATTATTAGTTTATTATCCAATTCGAAAAATAATACGAAAAATATCAGAAAAAAAATAATAATAAAATATGGAAGGTTAAAATGGCTAGTCAACCAGGAAACCGAAAATCAAGACCCGTTAACCGCAGCCAGATTGCCCGATTTGTCTTTACCAATGCCGAGTCGATGGGCATTCCTGATAGACAGCAAATAGAGGAACTGGCTGTTCAGGCAATTGAACGCCTGGAGCACCCACAACCCTTACCTGGGATGGAAGGCCCAAACCGCAATAACCATCCACGCAGGACTTACGAGTTAAAGCATGGCAAACCCCAGCCACGAGATAAGTTTGGTCACTTTGTATCAGCCGAATTGGCTAAAGAGGCTGAACGGAAAGAACTCATAGATTCTGACGACGGCACGAGGAGGAAAGTTACACCAAATGCCATGACGGTTTTGGGAAGAAGGTACCTGACCAAGGACACTGATAAGCACGTTACTGAAAAACAGATCGAACTGGAAACCATAGAGATAAACGAACTTCTTAAGAAAGATGAACACGGCCAGGTTATCGAGACAGAATTGGAGATGTTCCATCGCGTGGCACGAACTGCTGCCTCTGCTGAACTAATCTATAACCCTAAGGCAAATATCAGGGCAATAGAACGAGAATTCTACCGGCTAATGACTAATCTGGAGTTCCTGCCCAACTCCCCCACCCTGATGAACGCCGGCAGGGAGCTGGGGCAGCTGTCAGCCTGCTTCGTCCTCCCCATTGACGACTCAATAGAGTCCATCTTTGATGCCGTCAAGTACACCGCCCTCATCCACAAGAGTGGCGGCGGGACCGGCTTTTCCTTCTCCCGACTGAGGCCGGAAAAGGACAGGGTTGGTTCTACCGGGGGCATCGCCAGCGGACCGGTTTCCTTCATGCGAGTCTTTGACACCGCCACCGACGTCATCAAGCAGGGGGGAACGCGCCGTGGCGCCAACATGGCTATCCTTAGAGTCGACCATCCTGACATCATGAATTTCATCACCGCCAAAGAGGACATGACCGTCCTGACCAACTTCAACCTATCGGTAGCCGTGACCGAGCAGTTTATGGAAGCACTTAAGGCAGGCACTGACTATAATCTCATAAATCCATATACTAAAGAGACTGAGGCTAAGAATGCTGAAGAGGTCTTTGACAAGATAGTGGACATGGCCTGGAAAACAGGCGACCCGGGGGTGGTCTTTATTGACCGCATAAACGATGATAACCCCACCAAGCACCTTGGCGACATTGAGAGCACCAATCCCTGCGGCGAGCAGCCCCTGCTTCCCTATGAATCATGTAACCTGGCTTCCATTAACCTTGCCAGGATGATGCGGAACACCAACGGGACTGCCGAGATTGACAAGTCTAAGCTGGCGCGGACAGTAAAGACTGCCGTCAGGTTTCTGGATAACGTCATTGATGTCAACAGGTTCCCGCTGTCGCAAATTGAAGAAAAGACCAAATTGACCCGCAAAATCGGGCTCGGCATAATGGGTTTTGCCGATATGCTGGTTATGATGGGCATTCCTTATGACTCGGACAAGGCGTTGGTAGTAGCTGAAGATGTAATGGCTACTATACAAGAAGAGGCGTCCAAAGCCTCGAAAGAATTGGCAAAAGAAAGAGGAGCATTCCCCGCTTTTGAGGGGAGCATCTATGATGTCCCGGACGGCCCTCCGGTAAGGAACGCTACCCGCACCACCATCGCCCCCACCGGCACGCTCAGCATGATTGCCGGCTGCTCCAGCGGTATCGAGCCCCTCTTTGCCCTGAGCTATACCAAGACCGTCCTCGATGGCACTCCATTCGTCGAGGTGAACCCCTACTTTGAAGAAGTGGCTAGGAACGGCGGCTTTTACTCCGAGGAATTGATGCGGAAGCTGGCCGAAGGCGCCCACCTCAATGATATTGATGGTGTGCCCGAAGAAGCCAGGCGACTCTTTGTTACCGCCCACGAAATTACGCCCGAATGGCATGTTAAAATGCAGGCCGCCTTCCAGAAGTCGACTAATAATGCGGTTTCCAAGACAATAAACTTCCCGCAGGAAGCCACCCGGGAGGATGTTCGCAATGCCTATATGCTCGCTTATGACGAGGGACTGAAAGGCATTACCATCTACCGCGACCGTAGCCGCGACGCCCAGGTCCTGACCACCGGTAATAACAAGGAGAAGGAAGAGGCAGCTACCGGCAAGCTCACGCCGAGGAAACGACCGGAAGAAACAGAAGGGTGTACTAAAAGGGTAAATACAGGCTGCGGCTCTATTTACGTAACTGTAAATACTGATAAGGCGGGTATTTGTGAAGTATTTTCAACCCTAGGTAAATCTGGAGGCTGTGCCTCCGCCCAGCTTGAAGCTATCTGCCGCCTCATATCTCTTACTTTGAGGTCCGGGGTAGATGTTGCCCAGGTGGTGAAGCAGCTCCGCGGCATCCGCTGCCCGTCTATATCCTGGGTGCAGGGCAAGTCCGTCCTCTCCTGCGCCGATGCCATCGCCAGCGTGCTGGAGAAGCACATCAATAGTGATGACAAGCCCGCACTTCAGGACTACGGCCTCGCCAAGAACCTCGCCGGCCAGTGCCCCGAGTGCAGCAATATGCTCGTCTACCAGGAAGGCTGCTATATCTGCCCGGCCTGCGGCTATACGAAGTGCTAGTAAACCCCTTCCTTTTTTATCTTTTCCCACCCAGGCCGCCCAGTATCATCTGTGGCTTATCCCTTAGTTTCCCCCCCACCCCCAATGGGGAGTAGCCTGCAAAGAGGGGCGCCAGCCCCTCTTAAAAATTATTCCCCCTCCCTTATCAAGGGAGGGGGATACAGGGGGAGGGTTGCACCCCCCTTTGACACCCCCACATGCCAATGCTATCATTATTTTATTGGAGTCTTTATGTGAGTGGGGTGATGGTCTATGTCAATGACCGCCTTATACCTGATACTTTTTGTTATCTGTCTGCTACTGTCCGCCTTCTTCTCCAGCTCGGAGACGGCCTTTACCGCCATACAGCGGATAAGGCTGGAGCACCTGGTCAGCACCAAGGTGAAGGGAGCTAACCGGGTAGCCCGGATGCTCGAGCAGCCGGAGAAGCTCCTGTCCACAATCCTGCTGGGCAACAACTTCGTCAATACCGCCGCAGCCGCCCTGGGCACCATGCTGGCAATCTCTCTCCTGGGAGATCAGGGGTCCAGCGTCCTCATCGCCACCATATGCGTCACCGTGGTCTTACTGATATTCGCCGAGACAACCCCCAAGACCGTAGCCGCCCGGCACGCAGAGAGGCTGGCGCTATTCTTAGCCCGTCCGCTGGGATTAATAGCCTGGCTGCTAACTCCCTTCGTATTTGTTCTGAGCTGGATAGCCTCGGGGTTCGCCAGGATTATTGGTGGGGCACCGGTTCCCAGGTCACTCGCCAGTGCCGACGAAATCCGCACCATGATATCGGTGGGACACAAAGAGGGCACGGTAGAGGAACAGGAAGCCGAGATGCTGCATAAGGTCTTTGAGTTCGGCGACCGACCCGTCCGCGAGGTTATGGTGCCCCGTCCGGAGGTTGTCGCTATCGAGCAGGGCTCCAGGCTGTCCGACCTGCTGGCCCTCTACGCCGAGAAACCCATGTCCCGGTTTCCGGTCTTTATAGAGAATATGGATAACGTCGTCGGCATTCTCGCGGTGAAGGACATGCTCATGGCTCTCGCCAAAGGCACCGTCAGTGACGAAAGCACCATTAACGACCTTATTCGTCCGGCTTACTTCGCCCCTGAGTCCAAGCGTATCGATGAACTCTTTGCCGAAATGCGCGACAACAACTACCGCATGTGCGTGGTGGTGGATGAATACGGCGGCACCGCCGGCGTTGTCAGTCTTACCCGACTGGTCGAGGAGATTGTGGGCGAAGTGGGTGATGAACTGGCCGGAGTAGAGAAGGACTACGAGATAATCAACGAATATACGTTCCAGATTGACGGCAGCATGCGTATTGATGAAGCTAACGAAGAGATGGAGCTGGACCTGCCGGAAGGAGAAGACTATGAGACTGTCGCCGGCTTCATACTCAGTCTGCTGGGACATATACCCAAACGCAACGAACAGCTACGCTACCGGGACTTGAAGGTGGTGATAACCGAAATGCGGGGACTGAAAATTGAGAAAATCCTGCTGACCAAGGAAAAACAGGCCGCCGCAGCACAGCGGGTCAGTAAAAAAACAAAAGAAAAACCTAAAAACGAAACCGCCGAAGACCGTAACGCCTGAGAGCCTGCCTCGCCGATATTACTACCTGAGGAATGATATGCAACGCCTGCGCATCAAATTTTGCCGTGGAGAAGAGGTAAAGTTCATCTCCCATCTGGACTTAATGCGCCTGTGGCAGCGGACGCTCAACCGGGCCGGGGTGCCACTGGCTTACTCGGAAGGATTCAATCCCCACCCCCGAATGTCACTTGCGGCACCGCTGCCTCTGGGAGTTACCAGCGAAGCCGAGCTAATGGATATTGTCCTGGCCAGGTGGTCCTCCCCCCACTCCTTCACGTCGGCCGTCAGCCAGCAGTTGCCACGCGGCATCGAAATCAGCCAGGTCTATAACATGCCCCCGACCACGCCGTCACTACAGTCTCAGGTTCGCCATGCCGAATATGAGGTTGAGATTGAAACCGAAAAAGAGCCAAATGACGTAGAATCAGCCATTGCCTCCCTGCTAGCAACAAAGGAACTGCCGTGGCAGCACCAGCGGGATACCGGCCCTCGCCATTATGACCTGAGAGCCCTGATTAACGACCTGTGGCTTATTGATTGTAGTAATGGATGCTGCACCATTAGCATGAAGCTACGCTGTGACAGCAACGGCTCGGGGAGGCCGGAGCAGGTTGCCGCCGCCCTGGGCTTTGAAAATTACCCCAAATCAATACACCGCACCAAACTCGTTCTCCAGACCGGATAATTAACTACAGCAACGGATATTTTAAGAAAGGCAAAGGGAATTGGCACCAGCGAAAGAAGAGCTAACGCCGGAAAATAGAGTGTTGCAATTCATCAAAGAAAAGCAACTAATCCCCAGCCCACAAAAATTGCTGGTGGCCGTTTCCGGCGGCCCCGACTCGGTCTGCCTGCTTCACATCATGGTGAAACTGCGCCAGGAGCTCGGTATAGAGTTGCACGTAGCCCACCTCAATCATCAGCTACGTGGTGCCGAGTCCGAGGCCGATGCCAGGTACGTTGCCGACCTTGCCCTCCGACTGGAGATTCCAGCTACCATAGAGTCGCGCGATATCAAAGCCCACCAGGCACAGCATCATGCTTCACTGGAAGAAGCAGCACGCGAGGTTCGTTATACGTTTCTGGCTCAGGTCGCCGGGTCGGTCGGAGCCGGGCGGACGGCGGTGGGGCATACTATTGACGACCACGTGGAGACCATCCTCATGCACCTGATACGAGGCAGCGGCACCAGAGGACTGCGGGGATTGCAGTCCCTCAGCCAGTGGCAGTCTTCAGGCGCCAGCCTCACCATAATAAGGCCCCTGCTGGAGCTGAGTCGAGAGGAAACGGCCGCCTGCTGCCGTCGCCACCGGCTCAACCCCCGCACCGATACCTCAAACCTGTCGCCGGAACCGCTGAGGAACAGAATTCGACATCATCTCCTGCCGCAGCTCCGGAAATACAACCCGCAGGTTGCCGAAGCCCTGCTCCGCACGGCACGCATCGCCACCGATGACCTCGCCTTTATAGACGGGGAAGTAGCCCGCCTGTGGGGGCAGGTCGCCCGGAAACAGACAGACTCGGTTGTTATCGACAGGCAAAGCTTTATCGCCCTGCCATCCGCCCTGAAACGGCACCTGCTGCGGGCTTCCATAGAATCGCTGCTGGGCAACCTCAAAGACATCGAGGCAGGCCATATTGAAGATATGATAGACGCCCTGGACAAACCGGCCGGGAAGGTAATCGGACTGCCCGGCGGCCTGAACTTTACGATAGAGTATGACAGGTACGTGCTGGGTTCAGATTCAGCGGCGCTGTCACCATTCCCTGTCCTGGAGACCGAGGCCAAACTGAATATACCGGGAAAGACGAGTATACCGGGTTGGGATATCGAAGCCGCCATTATGACGCCATCCGAAGTTAAAAATGAAGGCGGAAAAACCGATGACTTCTCCGCCTGCTTTGATTATGATAAGACCGGCCATCAACTCACCGTGCGCCGCCGTCGGCCCGGCGACCGCTTCCAGCCTCTGGGCATGGGCCAGCCCAAGAAGCTCAACGAGTTTATGATTGATGCCAGGATTCCTCAGGCCTGGCGCCAGCGTATACCTGTTGTTGTATCGCCGGAACACATACTCTGGGTAGTCGGCTGGCGTATTGACGAACGCGCCAGGGTCACGAATAATACCAGCAAAGTCCTCCGCCTTAAATTTAAGCGCAAATAGGCACAATATCTGGTCTAAGAAGCTAGGTATCTATCTCAACCCGCTCAACTACCTCTTCCTCTTTCGCCTTTCTCCAGCGAAGCAAGAGAACCGCGGCCGTTACCAGCACTGCCAGCACAGCAACGTAGGTTTCCATCTGGACATCGGCTAAATCAAATTGTACCTGTAAAACAACCGCATAGTTTATTAAAGCGTGAAGAACGGCCACGATAAGGTAGAACTGCCAGCCCTTGCCCCTGGCCAGACCGTAACCAGCCAGTGCCGTAGCGGCAATATGGAAGCCGACGGTAAAAAAGCTCTCCCAGTACCTGGCAATCCCCTCAAACCCGTACTCCACAGCGTCCCAGGGCAAGCCCAGATAAAGTAGTAACTGGTTATGTATCCAGACCGCCTCAAAGATGCCGAAGCCGGCCCCGGCTATCGCCCCGATGGCCAGCCCCGTTCTGGGGTTGATATTTCGACCGCTTTTCAACCACCAGAAAACAACCGGCACCATCTTGGCGCCTTCCTGCACCAGCCCGCTCACGAGAACGAGAGGTATCATGGTCAGGAGCAGCCAGTCGCTGAGGGTCCACACGTCCCAGGTGCCTTCCATAAGCACTTGGATCCAGCTCTGTAACGGGACCTGGACAAAGACAAATGCCAGCAATGTCAGGAAGGCGCTGACCGCCGCCACTGCCCACAGCCAGTGCTTCTTGAAAAGCGGCGGCCAGTGGCCGAGAAGCCAGATAGCGCTGAAGGCGATGGCCAGGACTATTCCAATGAGGATATAATCCCCGGGAAGGCCAGGATAGGAGAACCACGACTTTAAGATTTCCACCAGGTCTGCAAATGTTGGCATATACTCCCTCCTGTTTTACAGCACTCGCTTTAGCCTGGGATTCGGCGTAATACCGGGGGTGCGTCCTCTCTTGGCAATGGGCTTGCCTTCTATCTCGTGAAGGTCGGCGGTAAAGTCAATGGGACTGGCGCCGCTGATATAGCTGCCCACGCCGAAACCATCCACCGGCGCTCCTTTCTCCAGGAAATGCTTAATTCGTTCCGGGTTGATGCCGCCGCTGACGAAAATATTCACGTGCTTGAACCCCCCCTGGTCCAGTCGGGCGCGCACCTTCTTGACCAGCTCCACGGTGACCCCGCCGAGTTCCGAAGGCGTATCCAGCCGCACGCTCTGGAGTTTCTCCCGCAGCTCCCCGGCTACCCGCAAACTCTCCTCGGCTTCATCCATAAAGGTATCAACCAGTGAGACGCGGGGCACCTCCGGTGGCATGTGCTTATCAAAGAGCATGGTGGCTTCTACCGTGTCGCCGACAATAATAATAAGGGCATGGGGCATCGTCCCGGCCGGTGTCACACCCGTCAGTCGGGCGCCGACAATGCTGGAACAGCCAACACAACCGCCTACTACCGCCGAGTAGTCCATCACGCCCGCTATCGAAGGGTGCACGTGGCGGGCGCCAAAGCTGATAAGCGGTATGCCGCCGGCAACAGTGACACACTCTCTGGCAGCCGTCGCCCAGCCGCTGCAATGGGCCAAAATGCCGACGATAGCGGTCTCGTAAAGCCCGTAGCTCTGGTAGGGGGCGGTAATACGCAGCACCACCTCTTTAGCCGCCATGGTCTCACCCTCATCCAGCGCCCAGACCTCGCGGTTGTCTCCAGGCAGGACTTCCGCCAGCAGCACCTTAACCTCCTCAATACCGCAGACTATCCCGGCGCGACTCGGAAAAACCTCCATGGTGGCCGTCGGATTGAGACCCTCCTCACGAAGAATATCAATGGTGCGGAGAAAGTAGATATCGGCAGTGTCACCTGAAAGGACTTCGGGAGACGGTTTAAACTTAGGTTCAGGCATGATTCACCTCCTGAACTAGCTTCGCCCCGAGCACCTTCTCCATATGCTCCAGAGCGAAATGATGCGCCTTTTCATCAAAGGAAGCCACGCAGTCGACCGGCACCTCCACCTCATAATCGCGGTTCCGGGCATTAGCCACTGTATGGCAGACACAGATATCGGTGCAGACCCCGCAGACGATAACCTTCTCGGGTTTCAGCTTCTTTAGCTTCTCTTCGAGTTCCGTACCGTAAAAAGCACTGTACCTCTTTTTCGTTATTACCTCACCGGGAAACCCGACTAATTCCGGAATTACCTCTGCCTCGGCCGTACCAGCGATACAGTGGGGCGGGAACATCTTAAATTCGAGGTCGTCCGGGTCGTGGTTATCACATACAAAGAACAATTTAGCGCCCCCGGCAAGCTCCCGTTCCAACAATTTCTGGATATTGGGGATAATGCCGCTAGCTTCGGCGCCAATGTACAGTGGATTGCCCTCCTCCATAAAACCCCTGAGCATATCAATCACTAAGACCGCATTAGCCATAGCTACCCCCTTTAGGCTTAATGCCTGAAGTGCCTGACGCCGGTGAAGACCATGGCGATATTGTGCTTGTCAGCCGCTTTGATTGAGTCCTCATCCCTTATGGAACCGCCGGGCTGGATAACGGCAGTTGCTCCCGCGGCCGCCGCCGCCTCAACTACATCGTTGAAGGGCATCATGGCATCCGAAGCCAGGACACCCCCTTTGGCCTTATCGCCGGCTTTCTCAATGGCAATCCGGGCGCTGACAATCCGGCTCGGCTGCCCCGCCCCCATGCCCACCACCATCCTGTCCTTGACCAGCATTATGGCGTTGGACTTCACGTGCTTGGCCGCCCGCCAAGCAAAGAGCAGGTCCTCTATCTCCTCGGGTGTCGGCTCGCGCCTGGTGACCGTCTTCAGGTCCACCTGTCCCTCCGGCAGCGAATCCGAGTCCTGCACGAGGAAACCGCCTTTTACCCGGCGGTAGTCGGTATAGCCGGATACGGCCTTGCCGTAGCCGGGCGGCAGCTCCGCCGCCAGAATACGCAGGTCTTTTTTCTTTTTCAACAGCTCCAGTGCCTCCGGCTCATAATCGGGGGCGATGACTATTTCGTAGAAGACCGGCCTCATGGCCTCCGCCATCGCCAGGGTGACC
>JAUWYU010000124.1 GCA_030615655.1 Dehalococcoidia bacterium | reverse complement strand
CATCTCCATCTGTGCCGAGAGTTCGTTCTTGCCCCCCTGCCGGGCGATTTCCACCGAAAACGTCAGCCCCTTCCCGCCGAAGACGCTCTCGAGCACCGCCGTGGCCACTTCCCGCTGATAAGGACGAAGTCTGTTTATATGTTTATCCAGGTTCATTGGCTCACCACCTTTGTCATTCCCGACCTGATGAGGTAGACAACAATTCCTTCCGTTTCACTACTCGCCAATGTTAGCCCCGATACTGATACCCAGCGGCAGCGCCACGTCCCTCAGGACATTGCCTATCGCTTCCCTCAGCCCCTTCCTCTGCTCCCTGGTAATCTTATATCTCGTCTTCACCAGTGTCGCCAGCGTACTCGTCGCCTGCATGATGAGCTTGATATTCTCCGGGTCCTTCTCCAGCACCGACTTAATTTTAACCCTCAGCAGGGCAATCTCGTCATCTATCCCGCTGACATCGGAGGCTGACTCCAGGTCCAGCCGCTCTGCCTCGTCGAGCACCTTGGAGTAGAATCCGTGCTTCCTGGCGTTCTGGTTACCCTTTGGTGCGCCTCTTTTCCTCTTTGCTTCTCTTGTCATGTGGTCTCTCCCCCTTCTTCAGTTGCTGTGCCGTCGCCAGCACGATGGTGTGTGCCGCCAGGTCCCATCTCTGCGTTTTAACGGCCAATTTCAGTAGCCTCATATCCTCTCCTCCTTAACATAACTCGAAAAACAATTCACGCCTGCCCCCCTCGAATTGTTCCCCGATAGAATAATAGTACATTTGTTCTACTTCGACTACTCTTTCTTGTCGCTGTTACTGAATCCAGATTGATATTATGCTGTCTACGTTATAGAATAGGCAACGGAGATAAAAATGGCCATCACCAGGCAACTCTATCAACTGCAGGAACTCGATACAGAAATCGAGCACGAAGAACAGACCCTGAATCAGAAAGTCAGCCAGCTGGGAGACAGACAGACTCTGGACAGCGCCCAGAGCCGGCTCGCCTCCGAGCAACAGCGGCTGGAGGAACTGAAACGCCAGCATCATGACGCCGAGTGGGATGTGGACGACCTGCTGAGCAAAATCGCCGCCGCCGAAGAAAAATTATACGGCGGTAAGATAACCAACCCCAAGGATCTGTCCGGCCTCCAGCACGAGGTAACCACGATGAAGACCCGAAGTGACCAGTTGGAGAATAAGGCCCTGGAAATAATTGACCGGCTTGAGGCGGCGGAAAAGAGTGTGGCAACAGCCACCAGTGATTACCAAAAGATGGAGGATGAATGGCACCGCCAGCAACAGCAGCTATCCAATGATATAGAACAAATCAAAACCAGCCTGGCCGACCTCAAGCAGAAGCGAAAGCAACTATCCGAGCAAATCGACCCTCCGGCGATAGCGCTGTACGAAAAAATCAGACAGCAAAAGAATCAGGCTGTTGCCAAAGTAGAGCAGGGCATATGCCATGCCTGCCGCATATCACTATCAGCCAGTGCCCTCCAGAGGGCAAGAAGCGGCCAGCCGGTACAATGCAGCACCTGCGGACGCATCCTGTTTATTTCCTGAAGGACAGATTGAGCGTAAATAAAGTAATCATATGCACGGACGGTGCCGCCCGGGGCAATCCGGGACCGGCGGCCATAGGTGCCACTCTCAAGGACGAGACAGGCAACCTTATCGCCCGCATTTCCCGCCGCATCGGCGTAACCACCAATAACCAGGCGGAATATCAGGCCATCATTGCCGCCCTGGAGAAAGTCGTCAGCCTCGGCACCAAGCAGGTTATATTAAACTCAGACTCAGAACTGGTGGTAAAACAAATCAATGGCAGGTATAAAGTCAAGAAGGCAGTGCTCAGGCCACTCTATCAAAAAGTGGTACAGCTTATCGGCTCACTTGAAGGTTTCACGATAGCCTATATTCCCCGCGCACAAAACGCCGAGGCGGACAAACTGGCGAATAAGGCTTTAGACAGTATTCGGTAGTCCCCTACCGTAATAGCCACATGGACAGGGTTTTTATTATTTTGAGAACTGCGGAAGACAACATCAATACTCGGAAACAAATGGCCTTAAATTCAGAAAACACGCGCTTTTGTTTTTTTCAACTCTCTCTCTAATGCCTTGTAGACCAGGTATCGGCCACACCATGAAGAATTTCCCTGGCAATACTGTTCCTTGTATTTTTCCAGCGTTCCTGCCATATCCTGCGTATTATCATTGAAATACGGGCACGTGGACAATAATTCACAATCAGACATCTTAATCCTCTTCACCATCGCCGATATAATTTCTTCGTTAATTGATTTTTCGACACTTCTAATAACAAGATAGGACTAATGACGTTAATTCCCCATAAAATTACCGTTAAAATCCTGTGAAAAACCACCGCGCTCGGCACTGCCGGACATTAATCACCACCAACCTTCCCTTATTGACTAACCCCCAACTCTCCACTACACTATAAACGGGTCAAGTAAACCGGGTGACCGCCCTGACTTTAGTCGGGGAGGAAAGTCCGAGCTCCACCGGGCAGGATGCTGGGTAACACCCAGGAGGGGCAACCCTACGGAAAGTGCCACAGAAACATACCGCCCCGATGAATAATCGGGGTAAGGGTGAAATGGTGAGGTAAGAGCTCACCAGCGGCTGGGGGACCGGTCGGCTGGGCAAACCCCATCCGGAGCAAGACCGAATAGAGGGACACAGGGACGCCCGGCCCGTTCCCCGGGTTGGTCGCTTGACCCCGATGGTAACATCGGGGCTAGATAGATGGTCACCACCCCGATATAATCGGGGTACAGAACTCGGCTTACCGGTTTACTTGGCTCTTTTTTTGATGACGAGACTTTAGTGGCTTTGCCCGTCCAAGAACCATCTATCTCCCGGTAGACCGACCAGCTCTCGGGCGAATCTGCAAAGGAGGATAGAATGCAGAAGATTACTGATAACGTCTACGTAGAAACCGACTTTAGCGGGTGTAATGTTAGCTTTGTAGTCACGAATGAAGGGGTAGTAATGATTGACACCCCTATGGTACCTGCGGATGCAGTAAGATGGCGTAATGATATTGCCAAATACGGCACGCTTCGTTATATTATAAACACAGAACCCCATATTGACCATTTCGCTGGCAACTGCTTCTTTGACGGTACCATTGTGGCACATGAGGGCACGAGGGAGGCTATACTTAACGCCTCCATAGAGCAAGTGAAGGGCATGTTAACATCGATGACTCCGGAAGGCTCTACCCCCTTGGATGATTTCAGTTTCAGTCCACCTTCTATCACTCTTTCCAAACATCTCACTCTTTACCTGGGCAAGCATACCTTCAAGCTTATTAACCTGCCCGGACACAGCCCCTACCAGGTGGTCGTCTATGTTCCCGAAGAAGGAGTGGTTTTTACTTCGGATAATGTAGTTAATGGAACACCTCCTTTCCTTCATCAGGCACTCCCTTACGAATGGCTGGAATCACTGAAACATATGCAGCAGCTGGAGGCAAATGTACTCGTTCCCGGCCACGGAGATGTCTGTGACCGGAGTTACCTCTCGATAATGAGTAATACGATTCAGACCTGGATAGATGCGGTCTCGGGAGCCATAGACAAAGGGATGAGTTTAGAGGAAACTCAAAATACAATATCCGTACTCGACCTCAGGGACGAGCGCGCCAAGCAAATACAGGACATGAACGTAGCGCACCTTTATGAAGTCCTGAAAAAGTAAGCGATATTATCTAGAGTTTCCTCTCTCGCGACCCCATGCGGTTTCTATCTAATACCTGATATATGTGGGGACTATATTCTTATACTTGTTCACCAGCTTATCCCAGTTTTTCGGCAGCTCCACTTTCTTGGTTATCAGCGGGTTGATTCCCTGTAAGAAACCCATCCATGAGCCGAAGCCGCCGAAAACAAAGACCTGAACGGGGTCGGGGTTGCGCGGGCTGAGATGGAATATCTTGGGGCCGAATCCCGGGCCGGTGACGTTACCGCGGTCGAAGGGCCCATTAGCTTTCAATCCCAACCTGGAAAAGTAATCATCGGGGACGATGGCATTCTCGACGATATAGTCCTTGATAGCCTGCTTGGTCCAGCCCTTATCAGCAAAAGTTTTAGCATGCGTCGGGGTCAGCAGCACCGCTAAAGACCCCATTCTTGCTGGAGTCAAACTGCCAACTATCGTTGCTAGAATTCCCTTATCGTCGGTGCCGAAGGGCATCATCTGCTGGAATGACTGCGGGAACATTAAAGTAACAGCGCTGTCCTCTTTCTTGAAGCCCTTTTCCACGTGCAGGGGCCCCCAGGGGCTGTTTTCCTCGTTCTCCGCAGCCACCCAGGAATACTTCCCGGGATTACCGAATACACCCATGTCTTCAATTTGCCGTCGTACGCCGCGCCCGTTCTTGGTAATCAAGCCCAGGGCACGCCCGATAGTGGCGTTGGCGATTGTTCCCGGACTGGTGGCGCCGTAGCTGGAATTGATATTAACGTCCTTGGCGACAGGCCCATTGACAAACCAGAACGGTGAAAACGAGCCAGTGCTGGCGGCCATCATACCGCAGGCGGGGTGGGCGGCGAGGGCATGCACCCCGGCGATAAGCAGGGGCATATGGGTCGGCAGGCAGCCGGCCATGACGGCATTAATGGCGATCCACTCCACCGTGGCTTTGCCCAGACGCGGTTCCAGCTCGGCTACTAAATGACCGGCAGGAAGGTCCGTGCCCGTAAGCATTTCAGCTACAGCTTCCTCGGTCGGCGGTATTATGGGCAAGCCATCGGTCCAGCCCCTCTGGTAGAAGAAGCGGTTTACCTCCTCCAGGTTTCCCTTGAAAACAATTCTCGGAGGATTTTCCGGTTCCCGCCGCTTGGGAGACTTTTCCTCGGTTGTCAGCGGCTTCGTCAGGGCGGCAACCATATCATCAAACACCGCCGTGATAGATTTTTCTATGGTCTCGACAACGGTACACTCGGAGACAATAGCTTCCGGCACAATCCTGACGACAGGCATACCGCGACTGGATGCCGCCGACATGGCGTCGTTCTGAAAGTGTTCGAAGGTGAAGGTGACGGACGGGGTATCATGCTCCTCGACAAAAATTGCATCGTACACAAGGTACTTGGTG
>JAUWYU010000191.1 GCA_030615655.1 Dehalococcoidia bacterium | reverse complement strand
CCACAGGTCTTTCGGCTTGCGCTGCGGACTGGCCGAGATGACATGCGAAGCCACCTCCAGAATCATCCCGGTGGAGCGGTAGTTCTGCTCCAGCAGCACCACCCTGGCATCGGGGTAGTCCTTCTCGAAGTTGAGGATATTACGCAGGTCGGCCGACCGCCAGGAGTAAATCGACTGGTCGGGGTCGCCGACGACGCAGATATTACGGTATTTCCCGGCCAGCTGCTTCATCAGCTCGTACTGGACGAGATTGGTATCCTGGAACTCGTCCACCTGAAGGTGCAAATAGCGCGACTGGTATCGGGCTAAAAGCTCCGGATTCTGCCGGAAGAGGTGCACCGTTTTCATCAGCAAATCGTCGAAGTCCAGAGCGCTGCTCTCGGTCAGCAGCTTCTGGTAGCACTCGTAGACGCGCTGTACCACCTCTTCAAAATAGCTGCGGCTGTGCTGGAGATAGTCGGCGGGCGTCAGCATCCGGCTCTTGGCGGCGGTAATGGCCGACTGTATCGCGCGGGGGGCATACTGCTTGGGGTCGAGGCCAACCTCCTGAAGGCTCCGCTTGAGCAGGCTTATCTGGTCGTCATCGTCATAGATGGTGAACTGGGAGTCGATGCCGATGGTCTTGCCCTCAATACGCAGGATGCGGGCGCAGATAGCGTGAAAGGTGCCTACGGTCAGGTCCTTGACCGACCCGCTGACGAGCCCGTTAAGTCGCGACTCCATCTCGCGGGCGGCCTTATTGGTGAAAGTGACCGCCATGATGCTGCGGGGGTTGACGCCGCAGACCCGTATGAGGTAAGCGACGCGGTGGGTAATGACGCGGGTCTTGCCGCTGCCGGGTCCGGCCAGGATAAGCACCGGCCCTTCGATAGCCTCCACGGCTTCTCTCTGGGCAGGATTCAGCTCGGCGAGGATGTCCATTAATGTAATTATAGCACTTATGGGGGTGTGGAGGCTATGAAAGGAATATCAGTTTCATAGATGTGAACACATGGGTGTGAAGAATGTAGTTACGACAATTGGGAGGAGAAGGCGTTTGTGGCAACTATGGGCTTTATTACACTGAACTTCAGACTCAAGTAGTAGGTTTAACGCACCTTCTGATGGATACTAATCTTCAACCCTTGAAATTCCATCAATCAGTTGGTCTATACGATTGCTGAAAGTCATTGTGACTTCAACCATAGCCCTATAGGAGTCCCGCATGTCCTCTTCAATACCATTCCAGTCTTGATACTCAAGGCGCGTCCTAGACGATACGATTTCGTCATTCAACGTGTCAATATCGTTACTTAGTAGCATGGCATCAGCGGGGTCGATGTTATCCATTGCAGTCGATTTTAGAGAGAATAGCTTCGATTCTATGGCCTCAAGGTTTTTTGATACGAGGTTTGCATCTTTGGTTGCGTCTAAACTGGAGCGGAAGTTTTCTACAACACTACTAATGTCAGATGTCATGTCAGTAATGCTCTTATAAGCCCTTAAACAGTCTGCAAACCTCTGGAGATTAGCTTTCCAAAGACCATACTGGGTGGCAATCTTCTCTTCAATCTCCTGTTCAACCTGTTCAGCCACTTGAGTTTTGTCTTCTAGGCTCTTAAGCTTGTCCTTAGATTCTCTTACACTACTGATAAAATCAGATATTGCTCGGAAACCTTGTACTAGACTAGGTACTAGTGCCAACACCTCTGCCATGTCTACACCTCCTCAATTAAGTAGTTCATCTATCTAGAAATCAAAAAGGGCACCGGCCAACGATATCAAAACGTTTCCAGTGCCCTTATTTCACACCCATTGTCACACCTACCAAACGTATTTTATTTTTAAGCTATCTCATATCAGGTAAGTCAATTATAATCATATTTCTATATTTGTCAATATAGTATGCTTGCATCCATTTCTAAAAAAATGCTAAAAACGGTAATTATATATGAATATGCTCATACATGCTTATAGACTTAACGGGCGTGCGGAATGTATTCACCTGCTACGCCTTATCCGCCTTCATCGGCCCCTTTTTCCTCTATTCGGAGTATTTTTTTGATTGTGTCCCGCAAATAGCGGATAATATTTCGCTGTTCAAATCCCGCTAATGCCGCCAGTATAAGGGGAAGACTGGGATTAAAATCACCTACGTCCTGTCCTGTTACCAGCAAGCCGGCCGAAACCAGCAGGAATAGAATACCTCCTAATCCAGCGCCGATGAGCGGATGAGTTAGATACCAGGCTAACCTGTTGGGGTCCAGTTCCTGGCGCGCCAAGCGCGTATGTAACTCGCGAAAGCCATCGATGGTGGCACCAACCAGGCCCCAGAGAACGGCACCAAACAGGATTTCCCTGCCGGTCGTTTGTAAGGCTTTAGGCCAGAATTCGCCTCCATAGATCGCCCAAACTCCCAGTGC
>JAUWYU010000009.1 GCA_030615655.1 Dehalococcoidia bacterium | reverse complement strand
GTAGCTTACCACCGCCCTGGCATCCTCCTCCTCGATACGGCGACCCCCGGTAAACAGGACCAGCTTGTCCACCTCATTGGCCATAATCCACAGGTCTTTACCCACGAAACGGACCAGCAGGGCTATCGCCTGCGGTGATATGGTGCCGCCGACTTCTTTCACCCGCCGCTCAATCCACGGACCCAGCTGCTTCGGCGTCAAAAAAGGAAAAGACCTTACCTTTGCCGCGGCCGATAGCTCACGCAGCAAGGGATTATTACCGCTTATCCTGCCGTCTATCAGCACCAGTTCCGTGAATTCCGGTATCTGCCTGGCACATTCGGCAATCGATTTATATTCATTCTGCTGCTCGTTCGAGCGGTCTGACTTCTTTCGGTCGACTCTCCCCCTGGATTCAAAACGCTCCAGCAGCCCCTCAACGATAACGAGTCGTTTCTCCGCCAGAAAAGGCACCGTCGCACAGGCGTCCTGCAGCCGCTCCGGCGTTACCTGCCGCCCCTCCAGGACGGTAGTATTGGTCATCAGGGCTGTCGCATCGCCGATACCCTTTTTTATCTCCCCCAGCACCTGGCGAACGGAAAAATCATCCTCACCGATGAGCACGTGCAGCAATTCTTGTCCCCCTTTTTGCGGCCTACCTATTTTACCATACTCAGGCATTTCCGGGAGAATATTCAAGGGCTAAGCCGTAGATGCCGCGAGGGCGGCCGGGTGGGTAAAGATTACAAACGAGGGGGATTAAGGGGGTGAGGTAGATAAACAATCACTTGTTAATAAAGTTGACAAAAACTCGCTATTAAGGAATAATCGCACAGAGAGTAAATTATATATCAATTCAACCATACCGCTAAAATCAAGAGGTGAGCCATGATGTCAGAAATTCCTGAAGAAGGTGGCGTAACTGAAGAATTAAAGAAGATGGCAAGCATCGCCACTGACATGCAGCTTGACCATAAAATGAGGACCCAGGCCATTAATCTACTCGGCCAGATGGCCTCTCACGAAGCACTGCTCGTTCTGCTCAACCTGGCCGCCAATGACAAGCTAAACGTAGACGAAAGAGACCTTGCCCTCAAGAAAGCCCGAGAAATAGTAAAGAAAAGCCGCTGATAATTTCTTCACGGCCGGAAGTCATGGGTTGTACTGATGAGTATTGACATCGGCATCATAGGCTTGCCTCAGAGCGGCAAGACAACCGTTTTTAACACCCTGACTGGAGGCAAAGCTGATATCCTAACCCACATCAAGGAAGGTGTCACCCCACATATTGGTATCGCCAAGGTCCCCGAGCCCCGCCTAAAAGTTCTGAACGAGATGCTTCACCCCAAGAAGGTGGTACCGGCTGAAGCCAGATACATTGATGTTGGTGCCTCGGTTAAGGCTCTGGCTCAGGATAAAGGCATAGGCGGCGAACTGCTCAATCAGCTTAGCACTGTCGACACGCTCATTAGTGTCGTTCGCGCTTTTGCCGACGAAAGCATAACCCATCCCGAAGGCAGCCTGGATATCAAGAGAGACATCACCACCCTTAATCTAGAACTCGTCTTTTCTGACCTGACTATCATAGAGAGAAGGCTAGATAGACTGGAAAACTCCTTAAAAGGAGCCAGACTACCCGAGCGCCAGAGTCTCCTCCAGGAAAAAGATATCTTAATGCGGTTAAAAGCCGATTTAGAAAATGACAGACCCATCCGGGAATTGACCCCAGACTCTGCCGCGGCCATAATCATTACCAACTACCAGTTTCTTACCGCCAAACCACTACTTATTATCATCAATATCGGGGAAGAACAACTTCCCCAGGCAGCTTCTTTAGAAGCAGAACTAAATTCACAATACTCCGGCGAAAAATACCGCACTATCACTCTCTGCGGCAAGCTGGAGATGGAACTGGCACAGATGGAAGAAAGCGAGGCGAAGGAGTTCCGTGCCGATTTCGGCATTGAAGAGCCGGGGCTGGAACGAGTTATCAAGGCTTCCTACGAGCTTTCCAACCTGATTCCGTTCTTTACCATCGCCCACAACGAGGTCAGGGCATGGTCGATAAAGAAAGGCACTACGGCGGTTAAAGCCGCCGGGAAAATCCATACCGACATGGAAAAGGGATTTATCCGCGCCGAGGGCATAAGCTTTAATGACCTTGTAAAGTGCGGAAGCATCGCCGAGGCTAAGAAACAGGGACTCTTGAGACTGGAAGGCAAGGACTACGTTATACAGGACGGCGACGTTATTACTTTCCTCTTTAACATTTAGCCTTATCGCCGGCTCTACGCACGGATAATTTCAGGCCGTCCTCACTCACCACCACAACCTCCTCACCGGTATCGATATCACCCTCCGAGGAGGTTGCTCCCCAGAGTTCACTCTTGATTCTCACCATACCCTCCGGGGCCAGCTTGCCGGTGACCCTGCCCTTGGAGCCGACCATCGACGGCAGGCCGACCGTCACCTGTTTTCCCAGAGTCCAGTTAGCAAAGGCAAACAGCCATATACTGAAAGCCAGCCGGGCCGCCATCACGCCGATAAGTACCGGTACGGGCAGATATATATCGAACGCGGGAAGCAGCCAGCGCCATATCGCGTAGATAGCCACTTCCTGGCAGGTTATGCTTATGAGAGCTAAAGCCAGCCTGGCTCTTGTCAACTTACGCATATCACTCGACCTTATTATAACAGACACCGTCAGTATTTCACTGCTGCCGAGCAGGTTCAAAAATATTTCTAAAGATTTTCATCCAAATCGCCCACGACGAGGTAAGGGCATGGTCGATAAAGAAAGGCACCACAGCCCTGAAAGCCGCCGGTAAAATTCACTCGGATATGGAAAAGGGATTCATACGTGCCGAAGGCATCAGCTTTGACGACCTGGTCAAGTACGGTAGTATCGTTGAGGCTCGACAACAAGGACGGCTACGACTTGAGGGCAAAGACTACGTCATTCAGGATGGTGATGTCATTACCTTCCTGTTCAATGTATAGGCTTATCATCGCCAACTTTACGCACAACCAACTTCAGCCCGTCTTCTCCCACCACCTCAATATCTTTACCTTTATCAATATTACCTTCGGCTGATGTTGCCACCCACAGCTCGCTCTTTATCCTCACCAACCCCTCTGGGGACAGCGGACTGGCTACCTTACCCCTAGTGCCAACCATGGATGGCAAGCCAACCGGCACCTGTTTCTTCAGGGTCCGTGTAGTAAACACGAAAAGAGATACACTGAAGACAGCCCAAGCTACCATCGCGCCAATAAGCACCGAAAAAGGCATCCTGATATCAAACTCAGGGAGCAACCAGCGCCATATCACATATATAGCCACTTCCTCCAGTGTGGTGCTGATAATGGCCAGTATCAGCCTGGCTGTCGTCATCTTCCTATCCATCTTACTCTGCTTCTATTATAGCAGGATAATGCCGTTATTTTTAATCTTGCCCGTTTTTTAAAGCAA
This sequence comes from Dehalococcoidia bacterium, assembly GCA_030615655.1. Classification (GTDB taxonomy): domain Bacteria; phylum Chloroflexota; class Dehalococcoidia; order Dehalococcoidales; family RBG-16-60-22; genus JAUWYU01. The sequence continues at coordinate 18,577 of JAUWYU010000009.1, read as the reverse complement.
AAAAGAATTCGTTCCATTTTGTAAAAATTTCTAGGTCATGGGGCTTGACAAACCCCATGCAATAGTGGTACCATTAAACTTTGTAATAATGCCCCAAGTGTTTTTTATTTTAACCTTCCCAGATACGTATGTCCGTTTATATTACTGCATATGCTATGCATGCGCGTCTTCATTCTGAACAGCAACGCTATTACAGCACAAGAATTTGTTGCATCTATCTAAGGAGTAGAGATGGTTTTTACACCTACACCTAAGTCGACACCTTTAGTTTCAAGAAAATCATACGCCAAGCTACCCCATGTCCTGGATGTACCCAACCTGATTAAGGTTCAGCTGGATTCCTTCCAGAGGTTCCAAGAAGAAGGGCTGAAGCAACTACTTACAGAGATTTCTCCTATTAAAGACCTGACCGGCAACAGACTGGAGCTCAGCTTCGTAGCTTACGAGTACCGTGAACCGCGTACGGGTCACTCTGAGCAGGAATGCCACGAAAGAGACCTGACCTACTCAGCCCCTCTTTATGTCAAGGTACGACTACTGGTTAAAGAAACTGGGGAAATCAAGGAGCAAGACCTGTTCTTCGGTGATATCCCCCTGATGACAGCTAAAGGCACCTTCATTACCAGTGGAGCCGAACGGGTAGTTGTCAGCCAGCTTCTCCGTTCCCCGGGTGTCTACTTTACCAGTGAAGAAGACCCAGCCACCGGCCACGAATTGTGCCAGGCAAAATTAATTCCTACCCGCGGAGCCTGGCTGGAGTTTGAGACCAGCAACCGGAATATAATATCAGCCAAAATAGATGGCAAACGGAAGATTCCCATTACAACACTCCTGCGCGCCATCGGCTATAGCAGCGATGATGAACTGCTCAACCTGTTTGACAAAGAAGACAGCCTCTCAGACCACCATTTCATCAGGACTACCATGGAGCGCGAACCGCAAATCAAAGATGAAAAAGAAGCTTTGCTTGATATATACAAAAAACTGCACCCCGGAGAGCTTCCCTCCCTTGAAAATGCCAAGAAGCTAATAAAAAGCCTGTTCTTCGATTCAGCACGTTATGATTTGGGTAGTGTCGGACGCTACAAGCTGAACAAACGACTGGAACTTGACATCAGTCTGAAGGAACGAACCTTAACCAAGGAAGATATTGTTGAGATCGTCAGGCACATCATCATGATTAACACCGGCGAGGACTCTGGTGACGATATTGACCATCTCGGTAACCGGCGCGTACGTACTGTCGGTGAACTAATTCAAACCCAATTCCGTATTGGCTTTCTACGCCTGGAACAGGTAGTCAGAGAGCGTATGAGCATTATCGGCACTGAGGCAGTCACCCCCAGTGCTCTGGTTAACATTCGCCCTATTGTAGCCGCCGTCAGGGAATTCTTCGGCGGCTCACAGCTATCACAATTCATGGACCAAACCAACCCGCTGGCAGAATTAACCCATAAACGCCGCCTGTCAGCCATGGGCCCAGGAGGGCTGTCACGTGAGCGGGCTGGCTTCGAAGTACGGGATGTCCACTTCTCCCACTATGGCCGTATCTGCCCTATCGAAACACCGGAGGGACCTAACATTGGACTCATCGGTTCTCTAGCTACATACAGTATTATTAATGAGTACGGTTTTATCGAAACCCCGTACCGCAAAGTCATCAGCGAAATAAGCAATACCAATAACCAGCTCCTGGGCAGGATAGTTACTGAGGCAGTTCTTGATAATAAAGGTAATACGCTTGTCAAAGCTAACAAGGTCATTACCCCACAACTTGCTACCAAGTTAGCCAAGCTAAAGTCTCGAACCGTAAAAGTCGTGCCCTTCGTTTCCGACGAAATTATCTATCTCCCAGCCGATGAGGAAGATAAATATGTCATCGCGCAGGCTAACGCCCCTCTCGACGAAAATAACCAGTTTATAGAAAAAAGGATTGAAGCTAGGCTGGGTGATGGCTACCTTCTGGAAACACCCGATAAAATGGAACTAATGGATGTGTCACCCAAACAGGTAGTCAGTGTCGCCACCGCCTTGACACCCTTCCTGGAACACAACGATGCCAATCGCGCCCTGATGGGTGCCAATATGCAGCGTCAAGCGGTACCCCTGCTCCGCCCCGAGGCACCCTTGGTAGCCACCGGCATGGAAACGGAGGCTGCCAAGCATAGCCGACAGGTGGTCTTTGCCCAAAATGCCGGAGTCGTAACCGAGCTTGCCGGCGATACCCATGATAAAGAGAACACTAAATACCGTATTGTTATTACACGGGAAGATGACGGTAAGGACGAATATGAACTGATGAAGTTTGTGCGCACTAATCAAGGAACCTGCATTAACCAGCGTCCCTTAGTAAATAAAGGCGACCGTGTTGAAGCCGGCCAAGTTCTGGCTGACAGCTCTGCCACGGAGAACGGCGAATTGGCACTGGGGCAGAATGTAACGGTCGCCTTTATGAGCTGGGAAGGCTACAACTTTGAGGATGCTATTATCCTCAGCAGCCGCCTGGTTGAGGAAGATATGTTCACCTCCATCCACATTAACAAACATGAGGTAGAATCACGTGATACCAAGTTAGGCCCTGAGGAAATCACCCGAGATATACCTAATGTCGGCGAGGAAAGTCTGCGTGAGCTTGACGAAGATGGTATTATCCGGATTGGTGCTGAAGTAAGACCGGACGATACACTGGTAGGTAAGATTACCCCGAAAGGTGAGACGGAACTATCCGCCGAGGAGAAGCTATTACGAGCCATCTTCGGCGAGAAGGCAAGAGAAGTTAAGGATACCTCCCTGAGAGTCCCTCATGGTGAGTGGGGCAAGGTAATTAACGTTAAAATTTACACACGTAAAGATGGTAAAAATGGCGGTGACGACTTACCCGCCGGGGTTAACCAATGGGTACAGGTCTGGATTGCCCAAAAACGTCGGGTCTCGGTAGGCGACAAGCTAGCCGGAAGACATGGCAATAAGGGAGTTATCTCCCTCATCGCCCCCAAAGAAGACATGCCTTTCCTGCCTGATGGCACCCCAGTAGATATCATCCTCGACCCCATCGGCGTCCCCTCAAGAATGAATATCGGCCAAGTTCTGGAAACCCATCTGGGCTGGGCTGCCCAGATTCTGGGCTTTCGAGCACTTACTCCGGTCTTTGATGGTGCTGATGACACCACAATTGAGGATTCCTTAACTAGAGCCTGGATTGCACAAAAATCAGGAGCCGTTGACCCTAATCAGGGGAAGGGCAAAGCACTTACACAACTGGATATAGCCAAAGCATGGGTCAATAGCCAAGGCTATGATGGGGAAGGTGTTTTCAATGAAGCCATTTCAGGAAAAGCAAGAGAAGTCGGCTTACGCCTCTGGCTCGAAGACCTGAATATATCCAGTCGGGATCTCAGCCCAGAGGAACTGGAACAGGTGGTTGAACAAGTCAACGCCGAAGGAAGATTCTCACCACCCACCTATGGCAAGGTTATCCTCTACGACGGGCGTACTGGTGAACCCTTCGACCAGCCAGTTACCGTAGGCAATATCTACATGATGAAGCTGATCCATCTGGTTGAAGATAAAGTTCATGCCCGTTCTACTGGACCATACTCTCTGATTACCCAACAACCGCTGGGTGGTAAAGCCCAGTTCGGTGGCCAGCGCTTTGGTGAAATGGAAGTTTGGGCACTGGAAGCCTATGGCGCCGCCCACAATCTTCAGGAAATGCTGACTATTAAATCAGATGACGTGACCGGCCGGGCCAAAGGCTATGAGTCCATAATTAAAGGCGATGACATCCTCCAACCAGGCGTACCAGAATCATTCAAGGTTCTTGTAAAGGAACTACAGAGCTTGGGTCTTGCCCTTGAGGTGATTAACGAAGAAGAGACCGAGATAGCCTCCGCCGAAGAAACTATGGAGGAAGCCTATAAACTGGAGACAAAGCTTAAAGATAGCGAAGAACCACTCTGGGGAGAGGCAGAAGAGGATGTTTGAAATTAATGATTTTGATGCTGTTCGTATCTCTCTGGCTTCACCAGAACAGATTAGAAGCTGGTCTTACGGTGAAGTAACCAAGCCGGAGACTATAAACTATCGCACGCTTAAACCAGAACGGGACGGCCTGTTCTGCGAGAGAATCTTCGGTCCGACCAAGGACTTCGAATGTTACTGCGGCAAGTACAAGAGAATACGCTACAAGGGAGTCATCTGCGATAAATGCGGCGTTGAGGTAGCCCGCGCCAAGGTACGACGCGAACGCATGGGCCATATTGAACTGGCCTGCCCGGTGAGCCATATATGGTTCGCCAAGGGAATACCCAGTCGACTGGGCCTACTGCTTGACCTGTCACCGCGCAGTCTAGAGCATGTTCTCTACTTCTCCCAGTATATTATTACCTCCGCTAATGAAGAAGCCCGTGAAGAAGCCATCAGGCAACTGGAGATAGGTATTGCCCAAGACGTAGAAGAGCGCCAGAATGCTTTAGAGGCGAAAATTGCCCAGATGGAGCAGGAACAGGCCACTGTAGAGGAGATAAACCATCTTCGGAGCCAGTTCGTTGACGAAAAAACGAAGCTTGATGAAGAGCTTGCCGTTGACATGGAACGACTCAAGAAACTCCATGTCAAAGAGTTACTTACCGAGAGTCAATATCACGATCTCAAACAGAAATTCGGGCCTGTCTTCGAAGCTGGTATGGGAGCCGAAGCTATTCTTCAAATCATAAAGGGTATTAACCTTGATGAGATACGTAATAACCTGCTTCAAGAAACTCAATCCTCCTCGGGACAACGGCGTAAGAAAGCGAGCAAGCAACTGCGGGTAGTTGAGGCCTTTCGCAATAGCGGTAACAGGCCAGAGTGGATGATTTTAACCGTACTGCCGGTTCTGCCACCTGACCTGCGGCCTATGGTTCAGTTAGACGGCGGCCGATTCGCCACCAGCGACCTTAACGACCTGTACCGGAGAGTTATCAACCGCAATAACCGACTGCGCCACCTGATAGATATAGGCGCTCCCGAGATTATCATCCGAAATGAGAAACGAATGCTCCAAGAAGCCGTCGACTCCCTCATCGACAACGGCAGAAGAGGACGAGCTATCTCCATCAGTGGTAATCATAAATTAAAGTCACTCTCGGACATGCTCCGCGGCAAACAGGGACGTTTTCGTCAGAATTTACTCGGCAAGCGAGTTGATTACAGCGGGCGTTCGGTAATCGTCTGCGGCCCCGAGCTCAAACTCCATCAATGCGGTCTACCGCGACGTATGGCTCTGGAGCTATTCAAGCCCTTCGTCATGCGCCATCTGGTAGCACAGGGCCTTGCCCCCAATATTAAAAGCGCCAGAAGGCTGGTGGAGAGAGCCAAGTCAGAGGTATATGACATACTGGAGGAAGTCGTTAAAGAGCGGCCGGTATTACTCAATCGTGCTCCCACCCTCCACCGACTCAGCATCCAAGCCTTCGAACCGGTACTCATCGACGGCAGTGCCATTCAGATTCATCCGCTAGTCTGCTCCGCCTTCAACGCTGATTTTGATGGTGACCAGATGGCAGTTCATATACCGCTGTCCCGAGCCGCTGTTAAAGAGGCTAGAGATATGATGCTCAGCCATCATAACATACTACTACCCAGTAGCGGTGAGCCCACCGTAACTCCAACTCTAGATATGGTTCTTGGCTGCTACTACCTTACCACCATCAGACACCTGGCCAAAAACGAAGGTAAAGTCTTCGGTAGTTTCGAGGAGGCAAAGCTTGCCTGTGAATTCGGCATAATTAACCTGAGAGAAGAGATTGAAGTCAGGGACAAGGAAAGGGGCGAAAGGGTTAAGACCAGTGTCGGTCGTATTCTCTTTAATGAAGTCCTACCCAAAGAGCTGGGCTTCTTCAACAAAGTAATTGATAAATCAACACTGAAACAAATAGTCACCGATTGTTGTCGCCTGTTACCTGATAACGAGACCGGCAGGGTACTGGACAGCATCAAGCAACTGGGCTTCCACTATGCCTCTAAATCAGGTATCACCATTGCCATGAATGACATTAAAGTTCCACAAAGTAAAACGCAACTACTGGAAGAAGCCGAGGAAAGGATTGCCACTATTGAAAACCAGTATCACCGAGGCTTAATCACTGAGGATGAAAGATACAACGGAATTATTGGAGTCTGGATGGAAACAACCGACCACATCACCAATACTATCTCGGATAACCTTGACCGCTACGGCGGCATATATATGATGGCAACATCAGGAGCCAAGGGTAATATTTCCCAAATCAGACAGATGGCCGGCATGCGAGGGTTAATGACTGATCCAGCCGGCAAGATAATCGAGTTTCCTATCAAGTCTAGCCTCCGTGAAGGACACAGCGTTCTGGAATATTTCATTTCTACGCACGGTGCTCGCAAAGGCCTAGCGGACACAGCCCTAAGGACATCAGACAGTGGCTATCTCACCAGACGCCTCATTGACGTCGCCCAGGATGTTATCACCTCCCAGGATGACTGCGGTACTACTAATGGCATATGGATATCCGAACCAAAAGAAAGAGGACTATTACCCCCACTATCTGAGCGCATCATCGGCCGTCTGGCAGCCATTGATATAGTCCATCCTAAAACCGGTGAAACCATAGTCGGGCAAAATGAGGAGATTAACGAACAGAAGGCTAACGAAATTATCGCGGCTGGTCTAACCACAGTCCACATCAGGTCACCTCTTACCTGTCAGTCTCGACGGGGCACATGCCAGCACTGCTACGGCCGAGACCTTGCCCGCGGGCACCTTATCGACTCCGATGTAGCGGTAGGCATCATCGCTGCCGAAAGTATCGGCGAACCAGGGACGCAGCTAACGCTGCGCACCTTCCACACCGGTGGCGTGGTCGGACTCGATATTACCAGTGGTCTGCCCAGGATTGAAGAGCTTTTTGAAGCCAGAACACCCAAGGGTCAGGCAATTATCTCCGAAATAGACGGAGCCGCCGAGGTGATTCAGAACGAGGAGGGGAGGCGAATTAAAATCCACAGCACCGAAGTCTACCATGACGAATACCCGTTACCCACCGGCTGGCAGGCCATGGTAAAGAATGGCCAGTGGGTAGACATAGGCACGATACTCGCCACTCAAGCCCCCCACAAAGCCACAAAGAAGAAAGTTACCCCGACCCAGGAGACCCAGCCTATAATAGCTCGCTTCGCCGGTGAAGCCACTGTTAAAAAGAAGCAACTTGTCATAAGCTATGCCGAGAAAGAGGAGCGGGAGTACATTATCCCGTCTACCGCTAGTATCTGGGTCCAGACGGGTGATCAGGTGAAAGCCAGCCAGCAGCTAACCGACGGTTCCATTAACCCCCATGATATACTGCGTATTCTAGGCAAGGAAGCCGTCCAGCAATACCTAGTTGACGAAGTGCAAAAGGTATACCGCTCCCAGGGCGTAACCATTAATGACAAACACATCGAGGTTATCGTGCACCAGATGCTGACTAGAGTCCGCATTGATTCAGCCGGTGACACTGACCTGGTGCCTGACGAGCTTTTAGACAGGTTCATCTATGAAGATACTAATGCCAAGGTACTGGCTGAAGGAGGCGAACCGGCTACCGCCCACACCGTTCTGCTGGGTATAACCAGGGCCTCGCTGAGTACTGATAGCTGGCTGGCCGCCGCCTCATTCCAGGAAACCACCAGAATCCTTACCGAAGCCGCCGTTAATGGCAAAGTGGATAAGCTAGTTGGGCTCAAGGAAAATGTAATTATCGGCAAGTTAATTCCGGCTCACTACCTCACCGAGGAAGAGATGCCAGAATTAATAGCCGGTGAAGAGGGTGAGGAAGCACTGCACCTTATTGTCGGTGAAGAAGGCAAAGAAGGTGAAGAGATATTAAGTCTGCTGGCTAGCCTAGGAGAACCGGCAGAAGTCGACTCGGCAAGCGGGAGAGAAGAAGGAGAGGAAGCATCAAGTCCGGAGGATACTGAAGAAGCGGGCGCAGAAACGCCAGATGTTGACACCGTCGGAGAAACAGGCGATGAAGAACCCACCTAAGATTCCTCCGCACCGCAGTCTATTGAGGGGGTAAGGCGAAATAGCTCGCATTATATCGGGTAAACCCAGTGCCGAGGACGCACCACTTGATACCAGTCTTAGACCCCGGTGCCTTGCTAATTTCACCGGACAAGATAAGACCAAGGAAAATCTAAATATAGCTATCGCCGCGGCCAGCGGCCGGGGTGAAGCCTTAGACCACATCTTGCTCTACGGCCCACCCGGTCTCGGTAAAACCACTCTGGCTCATATCATTGCTGCCGAGGCTGGAGTCAATATCAGGACAACCTCAGGCCCGGCAGTTGAGCGTACCGGCGACCTAGCGGCTATCTTAACCAACCTCCGTAGTCAGGACATCCTCTTTATTGATGAAATCCACCGACTCAGCCGGACAGTAGAAGAAATTCTGTATCCGGCTCTGGAAGACTTCGCCCTGGACATCATCATCGGCAAAGGACCCGGGGCCAAGAGCCTACGTCTGAATTTGCCCAGCTTTACCTTAATTGGCGCCACCACCCGCTACGCCCTGCTCAGCCCACCCCTTAGGGACAGGTTCGGCGCTGTTTACCGCCTTGATTTTTACGACCACGCGTCGCTGGAGAAAATCCTCAAACGCTCCACCCAAATCCTGCAGGTAGAGGCGGAAGAGGAAGGATTGAAAGAAATCGCCCGGCGCGCCCGGGGCACGCCACGCGTGGCCAACCGCCTGCTCAAGCGGGTCAGGGACTATGCTCAGGTAATGGCCGACGGTACCGTCACTCAAGAGGTAGCCAAAGCGGCGTTATCCAAGCTCGAGGTTGACCCCATAGGTCTTGACGAGATAGATCACAAAGTGCTACTTACCATTATTGAGAAGTTTAACGGCGGACCGGTGGGACTGGATACTATCGCCGCATCTATTAGCGAGGAATCAGATACCATCACGGACGTTTACGAGCCCTACCTCCTGCAGCTTGGCTTCCTGGAGCGAACCCCGCGCGGCCGACTCGCCACCCCACTGGCCTACAAACACCTCGGCCTGCCCTACGATAAAAAGCCGCCTCAGCCAAATTTGCTATAAGCCGAAAAGGTGGTATTTTTCTCAAAGGGAAACAATTCCTTCGTAAAGGGCTCTGGTTTAGCTTTGAATTGTTTTTAGAGTTATGTTAAGTGGGGAGATAGGGGGACGGAAGATATCTTTTCTCACCCTACCGCCCTCGTACCGCTGGTGGCTTAGCCCACGAATATCCCCCACGCCCCCTGGCCCCTGCCGTTTGTAATCTTTTTCCACCCGACCGCCCTCGTATCGCTGGTGGCTTAGCCCGCGAATATTCCCCGCGCCCCCTGGCCCTGCTGTTTGTAATCTTTTCCCACCCTGCCGCCCTCGTGGCATCGGCGGCTTATCCCGTAGTTTCTTAACCCCCCACCACCCCATCCTGAAGTTTCACCCAGAAAGGTACACCCTGAAGGGGTGAGGTATCTAAAATCCACCTTTACCCACAACTATAAATTGCTATATAATCTTGTATTCAGGTAAATAGCATGAAACAACAACCAACAATCAAAACAGAGCGCCTGATACTGAGGCCGTATAGTCCGGATGATGCTCCGGAATTGCAAAGGCTTATCGGTGAGCGGGATATTGCCTCAACAACGGCCAACATACCGCACCCCTATGAAGACGGTATGGCCGAAGAGTTTATAGGTAAGAGACAGGAGTGCTTTAGTAAAGGCGAAGGGGTTCATTTTGCCATTATTCAACGAGAAGGTTTCTTCGCCGGTGGAATTTCCCTGGACTTTGAATATAAGAAAGACGAGAGTATGCAACTGGGCTACTGGATTGGTAAACCATACTGGAACCAAGGTTACGGCACTGAAGCTGCACAAGCTGTGATAAAATATGGTTTTAAAACGTTGCGGCTGCACCGTATTTACGCCCGGCACTTCACCCGCAATTCTGCCTCGGGACGCATACTACAAAAGATAGGTATGAAACACGAAGGAACGTTGAGACAGGCGTTTAAGAAATGGGGTAAGTTTGAGGACATAGAAGTCTACGGAATACTTAGAAGTGAATATGTCACCTCAAATGACTAACCGTATTTTGTCCACCCTGTTGGCTACCAGAGATTAGCGGCCACGGGCACGCCGGCGCGGTCGTGGAGATGGATGGCATCCTTGGTACAGCTGGCCCGGCATATACCGCATCCGTAGCACCGTAGCGGGTCAATAAAGACTTTCTTATTTGCCGCGCTGTAACCTATGGCACCGAACTGACAGACGCGCATACACTGCCGGCAGCCATTGCATAGTTCCTGGTCCATTTCAGCCACGTACTCGGCACGGAACATGACAGGAAAACCATACGTTACCGTAGCCTGCATGGCGCCGCAGTCAGAACGGTCGCAATTACAGATTCCGCCGGTGAAGGGCGCCATAAACGTCCAGACGGTATGGCACAAGCCTTCCTGCTCATGCTGCCGAAGGCTTTCCAGAGCTTCTTCTTTTGTTAACGCTTCAAGGCCAGATGTATCAGGACCCGTCAGGTAATCCATGTCAATTTCGCGTATTATCTTCAGCATCTCCCCTTCTTGCGGCGCCATACTTACCCCGTAGCAGAAACGCTGCTCAGTGCCCAGAAAAATATGGCGGCAGAGACAGGGAAGCCGTACCACGCTGGTGACGAAACCGAAGATTTCTTCAACATCCTCAATCGGTAAAACCTGCCCGTAGTGTACCTTCTTCTGCCTGCCCACCATATACGGCACTAATACACTCCTGACGAAACCCGGCGCTTTACTGAGACCTAAGAGTTTATCCGTTAACTCCCTAAGCTCTCCAGGATTGGCGAAGAAATCGGTAATCATCTTGCGCCGTTTCAGGTCGCTCATCAAATCCTCTGAATAATTTTCAGCCTGCAGGTACCACTTTTTACCTTCACCGTGTTTATGACAGAATTCACACATTATTATCTACCTCCTCTTTCTTAATCTGCCTAAACTGGATTCGGACTACCTAGCGATTTGTTATCTGCATTACGGCCTTTCCCCATTTACCTACCAGAGATTAGCCACCGCGGGCACGCTGGCACGGTCGTGAAGGTGAATAGCATCCTTGGTACAGACGGCACGACAGACACCGCACCCGTAGCACTTACCAGTATCGATGTAAGCTTTGTTATTTCCGGCACTATAGGCCATAGCCCCGAACTGGCAGACCCGCATGCAAGCCCGGCAGCCGTTGCATAATTCAGGATCTAACTCCGCCACATACTCGGCGCGATACATGAAAGACATCCCTTTAACCACCGCGGACTGCATGGCACCGCAATCCGAACGGTCGCAATTACAGAGACCAACAATAAACGGAGTAAGCGCTGTCCAGACAGAGTGGCAGAGACCTTCCTTTTCATACTGCCGGAAGTTCTCCAGCGCCTCTTCTTTACTAACTTTTTCTAGGTCAGACGTCTCATAGCCTGAGAGAAATCCTGTACCGGGCTTATTCACCACCTTTTGCGCCTCTTCACCCTGCGGCAGCACACTTATTCCGTAGCAGTAACGTTGCTCTTTAACATTCCTCGCTTTACGGCAGAAACATGGCAAACGCACCACATTGTTGACGATGCCAAAAATTTGCTCGACATCCTCAATAGGCAGAACCTGACCGAAATGCATATTCCTGACACGCTCCGCAATACGAGGTTCTTGTATAGCTCTCACGAAGAATGGGGCCTTCTTCACCTGTGCCCATTTCTGCATGTCTTTACCAAGGACATTCATATCAAAAACCCGGCGTTTTTTCAGGTCGCTCTCCAGGTCCTGTGAGTAGTTTTTAGCCTGTAAATACCATTTCTTGCCCTCTCCATGTTTATGACAGTATTCGCACATTTCTTACCTCCTCTTGATAATCTACTGAAAAGCCTGCCTGCATTATTACACGGTCGGTTACCAGTATTATAATCTTTCTTAAACGAGAAATAAAGGAGATAAATTTGGTATTATTCTATTATATAGCCTATATTTCTTATAATCGGAAACTCGGTGGTAAAGAATGAAAAAAGTCTTGGTCCATACCTGCTGCGCCCACTGCGCCGCCTATACCGTGGAACACTGGCGGCAGCAGGGATATGATGTCGGCGGCCTGTGGTACAACCCCAATATCCACCCTTACACGGAGCACCAGCAGCGTAAAGAAAGCATGAAATCACTAGCGCAGGAGATAGACCTGCCGCTGATAGTCGCCGGGGGCTACGACATTATCGAATACTTTCGCCGGGTAGTCGGCGATGAATCCCAGCGCTGCCGGCACTGCTTTGACCTCCGCCTGTCAAAAACGGCAGAGATGGCCAGGGAGAACGACTTCAACGCTTTCACGACCACCCTGCTCATCAGTCCCCAGCAGGAGCATGACATTATTCGAGAAACCGGCACCAAGATTGCCGGGGAACATGGCCCGGAATTCCTTTACGCCGACCTGAGGAAACGCTACTCGGAGAGTCGACATATGACCAAGTCGCTGAACCTCTACCGCCAGCAGTACTGCGGCTGTATTTACAGCGAGTGGGAACGCTATACTAACGTAAAAATAGAATGAACAGTAAAATCCTGCTTTTAGCCATTATTATCTTCATCATACCGCTGTGCGCCTGCAATCCGGCGCCGGAGACAGCCACCGTAACCCGGGTTATCGACGGCGATACCATTATCATCGACACCGGCCACCGGGTCAGGTATATCGGCATCGATACGCCGGAGGTCCATCCGGTAGCGGAAGCCTACGGCATGGAGGCCTGGCAGGCCAACCGCAATCTGGTGGAAGGCAAAGAGGTCCGACTGGAGCGAGACGCAACGGAAACCGATAAATACGGCCGCCTGCTCCGCTACGTTTACGTGGATGACACAATGGTTAATGCCGAACTCGTAAGACTCGGCCTGGCGGAAGCTAAAGCCTACCCGCCCGACACCAAGTACCAGGACATGCTGGAGAACCTGGAGGAGGAAGCCAGGCAGGCGGGGCGGGGAATGTGGGCAAAATGAAGGGGAGCCCCGGATTGAGGCTCCCCGAGTACGGCTCTTTCAGAATTTTCAGGTTATTAATTACTTGACGGTAACCGTCAGGGAATATGTCCATTCAGCCTCCTCGTCGTCTTCCCAGTCCCGGCTATATTCCAAGTATACGGTAGCCGTGCCGGCTTCAAGCGCCTTAAAGACAAATATCTCCGTTCCCGCACCCCCAACTATATCGCTAGCAGCGGGCGCAACATACTCGTGGCCTGTCTGCTCGACCACTGCAGGGTCATCTATCAGCGCTTCTTCATCCCACCTGAAACCGGTCGTCGGGTTGGAGCCCAGGGTTACCGTCAACGTACCACCGGCTTTAACCTCAGTCTGTTGACTGACATGATTTAGATCCATGAACTCATCAATAGAGACGTCTACAGACACTTCGGAAGGCGACCCACAGGCGAGCAGGGACAGCGTTACAACAACCACCAGACCTACTATAATTAGCTTCGATTTCATGGCTTATTCCTCCTTATATTCTTCCTAACGTATTATGACACTGCAAGAGAACCCAGTCAACAGGCCGGGGTTTTTATCTTGCTGCCCCGTGCGGTTCCCGAACATCAGTCTTCTATGGCATAGGCTAACTGGACGTTCAGGGTTATTTCCATCTCTCCGGGGCTGATGGGAGTCTCCACCGCCGGCGCTCCACTCACGACCGCCTCCAACACGTCCCCACGATAGACAGGACCCGGCATGTAAGAACTTTCAGAGATGTAGGTCGGCTTACCCAGCTTTACTCCGGCAACCTCAGCCAGCTGTCTGGCCTTGGCTTCGGCATCAGCCACGGCTTCTTCCCTTGCTTCCTCGTAATAATCCGAGGGGTCATCCACGGTGAAGCTGATGCTATCAATACGAGTCAGGTCGCCACCGGCGGCGGCCACAGCATCGATAACGTCACCCACCTCGGCGACGTCTCTTATCCTGGCTGTAACCATATTGGTCACCCGGTAGCCAATGACAATTTCCTGCTCTTCAACATTATCCCACCTGGTTACTTTATGGATACTGAAAGACTGGGTCTGAATATCCTTTTCGTCAACGCCTTCACTCTTCAAGGCTTCCACGACTTCATCCATGGCTTCAGCCGCCTCGGCTAGAGCTTTGGTTACAGTTGCCTCCTGGGCTTCAATGCCCAGCCTCAAGATAGCCACATCGAGAACGGCATAAACCTTGCCGGTGCCGCTGACCCATATCCCCTGCTGTTGCGTGTCCAGCTGAAGTCTGAGTGCGGATGTTTCACCGCTGAAAGTAATGCCACCCTCCGAATCGCAGCCAGCCACGCCAACCACCGCCAGTATCAATGCCACACCTATCACTACCAACCAGATTTTCTTCATCATTGACCTCCCTTTTAAGTTTTTCTACTATATATAACGAAAAAGTCGCCACCTGGTTAGCAGCGACTTTAATATTCCCGGGAGAATAGATTCATTGCCTATTCTAAATTCCTGAGGGCCTGCTCATAGCCGGCAGCAGCCACCTCAAGCGCCTGTTCCAAGGCAGCCCTGAGCGATTCCGGCGCTGCCTCCCATGCCGCCAGCAGAGCATTCCAGTTTTCCACGGCGTGGCGGGACAGCAGCCCCCTCAGTCTCGCCCTCTCATTAGGCCCAACGTCTTCAGGCGGGCCGGCTGCCCTCGGCGCAGCAATAACCGACTCTTCTTCTACGGCAGCCAGCGGGGCTTCTTCCACGGGTGCCGGAGCTGGAGCCGCCTCAAATGTGGCTATTTCAGCCTCCAACAGCTCTTCGCCGCCAGGTATGTCCAGAGCTGCCATGGCTATCAGGTGAGAGTTGAGTCGCTCGGTAGCCCGCTCCACCTGCTTCACCTTGCCCTTTTCGGCCATCCTGATTATCTCGTCAATCCTCTTGTCCGCCAGCCTGGCATACAGCTCAGCCTTGCCCAGAGCCGACGGCGTAAACACCAGCTGCACTGCTTCTGTTGCCATTTTCACCGGGTATAAGAATTCGCCAGGGAGGCTGTTGCTCGCCGCCACCACGGTGCCGCTACCAGCCAGCAGCAGGACAACAACGATAGCCACCACGGTTACCCACCGCGGCTGCCAGCTAAAGAAACCGCGACTTTTCTCCGGCTCCATCTCCCGGAGTGCCGCCTGGAACTGGTATCTGGCTTTATCCCTGAATTCGGGACGCGGTTCGATGGCCGCCGCCTCTCTGGTATCCAGCGCCGTGCGCAGCAGCGGCTCAAGCTCGGCGGCGTAATCGGGATAATCTGCGAGACAGACCTCGACGGTTTCTCCCTTAATTACCCGCTCGAGACATTCGTCCAGAATATTGTCAAATTCCCTTACCTTCTTCATCATCCTGTCCCTACGGCCATGACCCGGCGCAACGCTGCTATGGCGCTGTGCTGCAATGCCTTAACCGCCCCCACGCTCTTGCCCATGGCTTTAGCGACCTCGGCGACGGACAGCTCTGCGGCGAAACGGAGGGAAATGACTTCCTGCTGGGCACCGGTCAGCTTTTTCGTCGCCAGCGCCAACTCTTCAATTTCCACCACCCGTTCGGCCGTCCGCTGCGGGTCGTCGTCACCGGCTTTAATTGACTCGTCAAGGGGTACGGTAGCGCGTTTTGACTTTTTCCTATAATAATCAACTACCTGGTTGTGAGCAATACGATACAGCCAGGAGGAGAACGGCATACCCTTCCACCTGTAAGAAGAGATAGACTTGAGGGCATTAAGAAAGACCTGCTGAGTCATATCCTCCGCCTCGGTTCTGTCTCCTATTTTGAGAACTATATAACGATAAATCTTATCGAAGTTCTCCTCATATAATTGAGTTAAAGCCATCGGGTCGCGCTGCTGCGCTCTCCGGATAAGGCTTTCCTCATCCTGCACGTGACAACTCCCTGACAGCCGGACTATGCTGGAATGATGCTTACATCCGGCCGTCAAATATGGCGTTACCCTGTGCATATAGTATAACGATTGAGAGGGTGAAAAGATAGGTAAATGAGGTGTCGGAAGTGGGGAGAAGTTCCTTAGAAAAAGTATTAGCAAACATTTGGGTAAAAGCAACGCCACTGAACCCGTCAGAAGTATTTAACTGATGGGTTTTCATTTTATGGTAAAATAGGTTGTGAAGAATTGTTATATATAGGGGCTGCTTTAAATATAATATTGACATGATACAAAAAATGCGATAATCTTATACGTAATAAAGTTAGAAATAATGTAAAGTAGTATTAACAAATGAAGCTAGTCAAAGTAACTAACGAAGTAAGATATCTTGAAGGTGCGAAAATATACAAGCCTATCGAAGAACTGTTTATTGATTTAAGCTCGAAAACGCTTAAAGATAAAATCAAAATGCCCATTGGTACAGGAATACGCATCAAAGATGATAAAAATAAAACTATAATGGTAGTTGAGTCAACACGTAGCGTGATTGACATAGAGCAACCTAAAGACAAAAAGTCATGTAAAGACACGATTATGAAATTCGTTGGATTAGTAGATTCAAAATTGGGGATGCCACAGGTTACAAGATATGGAGTAAGGTCAACTTGGATTAATGAGTATAAGGGCAGTTTTCAGGAATTACTGAAAATGTGTAAAGAAAGCATATTTAGAGATTCAACATTAGTAAAGAATGCTGGCGATATCGGATTATCATTCGATTATTATAAAAGTAGCGGTAAGAAAAGTTCGGTAACTTTTGGCCCTATGGAGATAGCTCAAATTAAAGAACAATATCTTAGTTATGGAATAAATGAGGCTATGCCAATTTTTTTATACACAGATATTGATGCGGGAGATACGGTAACAAAGAAGTTCTCTTTGGAATTCCTAAATAAGTTTATTGACGAAGCGTTGGAAGAAGGTGAAAGAATTTCTTTAGAAATCGCTAAAATGGTAGGTTTAAAATAATGACGACGGGAACGATGATACGACCAACTAGAATTGACAAGGGAGAAGTTGATTATAATTCAACATTGAACTGTAAGGAAAGTCAGCAGATATTAGAAGAAGAAAGGTCAATAAGTGAAATTGAGAGCGGAGAAGATATTCCAGCGATTTTTTACGAGGAAATGGATTCTAATATAGATGATTTATACCAGATGCCAATTGAATCCGCATCCGGGAGATTGGCTAATAGAATGGCAGAAGGATATAGGATTAAACATGAAAAAGAGGCTAACATCTGGGAAAGTGATAAATTAAGGAAATTATTAGAAGAGCCAATTGGTTCCCCAATATCACTAACAAGGGAAGAGGCTAGGGAAATAGTGCTTCTTGCAGCTGGAAGAAGGCCAGATTTGCCTGCTGGTAAGGCATATGTAAGAGAAACGCGTGAAGTATTAGGTCATGCACTAATGAAAAGGGTTGAGAAGGCTTTGTAAGGTATATGAGTGATTTATACGACACGTGTGTATTCATAGATTATTGGAATGGAGATAGTGCTGCTTCCATTCTGATAAGAGCAGCAATAGATAATCCCAACAGCGTGTCCTATAGTCCAATAAGTGTAGTTGAGTTATGGCAATCGCCTCGTTTAGGAAGGCAGGAAGAGATTGAATTTGAAGCCTTGACAAAGCACTTTCTCCAAGATGCAGGACTAAGTAATAATGCAGCAAAAAAAGCAGGGCAGTCTTTAATGAAATACAATAGAAACCAGCGCATGATATTGACAGGTGACGCTATAATTGCTGCCACAGCGGAGGAGAGAGGAGATAAGGTAGTAACCCGAAATAAAAAGGATGTTAGTAAGTTTTATAGCAACGTAGAAACGTACTGAAGATAAGTAACATCCTTATGTAGAATATTAGTTAGCATGGGCAGGTAAGTAACCTGCTCATGCTTCTTTTAGATGGGATAATTGTTTTATATATGGGAAATGGTAAATAAAAAAAGAAGTCAAGAACGACTGAAAGTCAGGGGAAGCGCTGGTGCTTCCCCTTTTTTGTGGCTTTTTGGGGGTGGGGAAACTTGCGGGATAAGCCACAGATGATACTGGGCGGTTTGGGTGGGAAAAGATATCTAAGAGGCGGGGCGGGGGGGCATACACACAGTATGCCATCCCAGCCTGAAATGTGCTAAAATTGCAGAACAAACGGGATTTACCCTTAATGAGTCACTTTCTGGAGAAGGAGTCTTGATTTATTCCATACGCCCGATGGGCAAGGATGACCTCAAGCAGGTCACTGAAATCGACCGCGAAGCCTTCCCCACCCAGTGGCCTCCGGCCAACTACCGCCAGGAGCTGCAAAACTACCTGGCCCGCTACGTCGTCGTTTGTGACGATACAAGGACCGTTGAAGTCCCCGAGGTAAAACCACAGAAAGGGCTCATATCCTGGCTTAAGCCGTGGCTTAAACGCGTCCATTCTCCCGACAAAGATTCATCCAGGGTCGAAAAACAATACATCGTCGGTTTTTCCGGCATCTGGGTCCTGGCCGAAGAAGCCCACATTACCAACATCGCCGTGCGCCAGGAATACCAGCGCCGGGGCATCGGCGAGTTACTGCTCATA
>JAUWYU010000075.1 GCA_030615655.1 Dehalococcoidia bacterium | reverse complement strand
CGATAAACAGGGGAGAGAAGGCGTGGCCGGAAAAATCGCCTTCCTCCACCCCAAATCGGTCAACGGGGTGCTTGTTGAGCTTGTCCAGCCCGGAAGCGGGGGGGAGTAACAAACCGTGAGCCGGAAAAAGATACGGGTGCTGGTGGCCAAGCCGGGTCTGGACGGACATGACCGCGGCGCCAAGGTAGTGGCGCGCGCCCTGCGCGATGCCGGCATGGAGGTAATCTATACCGGTATACGCCAGACCCCGGAGATGATTGTCGAGTCGGCACTCCAGGAGGATGTCGATGTCATCGGGCTGAGCTGCCTCTCCGGGGCCCATATGGAGCTCTTCTCAGAAGTTGTCGAACGGCTCAAGCAAAAAGGGATGGGCAGCGTTCTGGTGGCCGCCGGTGGCATCATTCCCGAAGACGATATTCCGGCTCTTCGGAAAATCGGCATCAAGGCTGTCTTCGGTCCGGGCACCCATACATCTGATATAGTTGACTCCATTCGGAAGCTGGTGGCGTAAACGAAGTGTAGTGCTTTCACTAATAGGTGGTAAATGAGTATGGAATTCGTTATCAGGGAACTTGATAGCAGCATAGTCAAGGACATACACCAGGTTGACGATGAGTTTGATATCGTTTCCAAACTCGTCCTGCGTCTGGAGGACGGCCGGCTGAGCTATACAACCGTCAGTATTCCTCCTAAAACGAAGCGATACCCACCGGATGATTTCGATTATGCGACTTATGTTGACAACCCTGAAAAAACGGTTTTTCTCGCCTATGTTGACGGACAGGTAGTAGGACAGATAATATTACGCCGGAACTGGAACAGGTTTGCCTGGGTTGAGGATATCGGCGTTGACCGTAAGTTCCGGAGGCGGGGGATTGGTCGGGCATTATTATCACACGGGGAGATGTGGGCGAAGCAGGAAGGCCTGGCGGGGGTAATGTGTGAGACGCAGGATAACAACGTAGGGGCCTGCCGGCTATACGAGAGCTGCGGATTCGTCCTGCGGGGATTTGACACCGGTCTGTACGGGGGGGGCAAATCAGTATAAAGAGGAAATTGCGCTGTTCTGGTATCTCGTCTTCGACCCCGCCGCGGAGCCGGTTTAAGAAGGTGGAATAGCAATATAATAAAATGTGGAGTCTAAGAGGGGCGCAAGCCCCTCTTTCCCTTTCAACACCGTTTGACAAAGTGCACTCCATCCCATAAATTAAAGATAGAGAAATACGAGCATATAAGGAGGATTACCGATTATGGAATGGGGAATGGCCAACCGTCTGGCTCAGTTAATTCCATCGGACGGACGCTGTCTATTTCTGCCCGTTGACCACGGCTATTTTCAGGGCCCGACACGGAAACTGGAAGAGCCGCGCAAGACTATCGAGCCGCTGCTTCCCTATGCTGATGCCATCTTCATCACCAGGGGGGTGGTGCGCTCATCGGTAGACCCCGACAACACCAGGCCCATTATCCTCCGGGTATCCGGCGGCACCAGCATGGTCGGGGCCGACCTGGCTAATGAAGGCATCACCACTGATATTGACGAGGTAATTCGTCTGAATGCGTCGGCGATGGGTCTTTCTATCTTTGTCGGCACCGACTACGAGAAGGATTCGCTGCTGAGTCTGTCCAAGCTGGTTAATGAAGGTGAAAGGTACGGTATTCCCGTCATGGCGGTAACCGCCGTGGGCAAGGAGCTGGAAAAGCGGGATGCCCGCTACCTTGCCCTTTGCTCTCGTATCGCTGCGGAGCTGGGCGCCAGGATAGTGAAGACCTACTGGTGCGAAGGCTTTGAGAAGGTGGTAAAGGGTTGTCCCGTGCCCGTGGTTATGGCAGGCGGACCCCGGGTGGAAACGGAGCTTGAGGTATTCCAGTTCGTTCATGACGGCATCCAGAAGGGCGCCATCGGCGTCAACCTGGGGAGGAATATCTGGCAGAACGAACACCCCGTAGCCATGATAAAAGCAATACGCGCCATCATACACGATGATGCCACTCCGGAACAGGCGCAGGAGATTTACGATACCGTAAAGAATGAATAACTCGATGGCTGGTATAAAAAATGCGTGTTGCCGTATGGTATAACAACCGCGATGTGCGCGTTGAGGAAATGCCTAAACCGGAGATCGGGGCGGGTGAACTTCTGGTGCGTGTGGCCGCCAGCGGCATCTGCGGCAGTGATGTCATGGAGTGGTATCGCCTTGACCGGGCGCCATTGGTGCTGGGACATGAGATTGCCGGTGAGGTCGTGGAAGTGGGGAAGGGTGTTGAGCCATATAAAGCGGGTGACCGCGTGGCCGTGGCCCATCATGTGCCCTGCAACACGTGCCATTATTGCCTGAGCGGGAATCCCACCGTCTGTGATACCCTGCGCCGGACGAATTTCGACCCCGGTGGCTTTGCCGAATATGTCCGCCTGCCCGCTATCAACGTTGACCGCGGCGTCTTCCTCCTGCCCGATGAGGTATCTTTTGAAGATGCTACCTTCGTTGAGCCGCTGGCCTGTGTCCTGCGCGGGCAGAGGCGGGCTAATTTTCAACCGGCTCGGACCATGCTCGTTATTGGCAGCGGTATTTCCGGACTGCTCCATATACAGCTGGCCCGGGCGCTGGGTGCCGGCCGTATCGTCGCCACGGACATCAGTCGCTATCGACTGGAGGCAGCGAAGCGGTTCGGGGCTGACATGGCCATCAGCGCCGACGATTTCTCGCCTGACCGGCTGCAAGAGGCGAATGACGGCCGCCTGGCTGACCTCGTCATTGTGTGCACTGGTGCCGTCGCAGCCGTCAATCAAGCACTGGAGTCAGTGGAACGCGGGGGTACTGTTCTCTTCTTCGCCCCCACCGCCCCCGGTGTCACCATTCCCGTTTCCATTAACGACCTCTTCTGGCGCACGGACAGAACGCTGACCACTTCCTATGCCGGCAGTCCTGACGATTATGCCGCGGCTCTAAGGCTCATTCATGCCCGCCGCCTGCCCGTGCGGGAGATGATTACCCACCGGCTGGGCCTGGCAGAGACTGGCCTCGGCTTCCAGCTTGTCGCCGGAGCACAGGAATCGCTCAAGGTAATCGTCGAGCCCCGGCGATAGCGGCGGGACTCACCCCTTAAGATTCATTCGGGTCTTGACAATCCCTTGGAAAAAGACTACATTAGAGGCGCTTCGATTGAAATTCCTGTAGTAGCGGAGACTGGAGCAGGGAAGATGAGAGGTATGGTAAGGGCACCTGGACAACCGGAAAGACAGCGGTTGTGGGTGCCTTCTTATTTTTTTAGAAAATTTTAAGAATGTCAGGGAGGTGCAACAATGAAGAAAATGACTCATGCCTGGTTAGCCTTTATGGCGATAAAGAGATTGGAGGAAACAGGTCTCTCTCGTGCCAACCGTAAGTATGCCGATAGCCTCATAAAGTTGTTTAAAAGTCGCCGGGATGATGTGCCACAGGGGGCCTGGTATCCGGATGCGGTGATAAAGGACATGGCCAGCAGCCACGTGCTTAAAATAACGCCTTCTGCGGGAGATACCGTAAAATTCAGGCGGCTGCCGACGACGCTCCTGAGCTATCAATACGGCAAAAGATCTCCTGTGAAGAAAAAGGCTTTCACGATTGACAAGCACGATAACCTGCCCGACCGCTGTGAATCCATCGCGCATTCGGTCATTGACCATCTTAAGATACAGAAAAGCGAGGACAAGGGGTCGCCGGTATTGCCGACGGATAACCAGGTCGCCCTGCTGCTTTTCATGTTGAGCCACTATGTCGCCGATGCCCATATGCCCCTCCATTGCGACAGCCGTAAATTCTCGGATGAAGATAATGTGCATGGTCGTATGGAAGGAGAATGGGATGACATGGTCAAGCGTCATTACCGAATTGATGATGATAATGAGCGGTTCTACTATGACCCGGACGGTTACCCCTTAAGGGATTTAAACCGCGACCAGGAATATCAATCATCGTTTCTGAAAACGGTTGAGGATGAGCTCCTTAAAAGGAAATTTTTCCTGACGTGGGGAGCTAAAAACAAGAACGTTTGGGACTATATGAGCGCTGTTTGCCAGCATTCGTATCTTCTCTCTTACTGTTTCCTTCCCCCCAGGTATGACCATACCAGTGTCACTTCGGGGAACTGGCAGTCTTTAGGCAAGGTAGCTTTTAAGGAGCTTAGTACGGCTGTTCTGGCCGACGCCATTGATTCGATTGCCCGTATCTGGTTCAGGGTCTGGCGAAGATATGAGAAATGGAAAAAGGGCAAATAAAGACCCCTTGTGTCATTTATGGCTATCTCCTTCTTCTTCACCCTGTCACCCCATAAGGGGAGTAGCCTGCGGAGAGGGGCGCTAGCCCCTCTCTAATCTTCCCCCCCCTCTCCTGTGATACCCCGATGCAATCGGGGAGAGGGGGTTCATCCTGAAGGTTCTCCCTGAAGGGGTGAGGTAGATATCATATCTTCCTTTCATATCTTTTCCCACCCACCCGCCCTCGCGTCATCGGCCGCTTATCCCTTAGATATCCCCCCTCTGCTTGACACTATGAACATCAAATTGTTACACTTTCTTTGTTCTCAGAAAAGTTGAATTACTCCGGTAAAGCAGGTAATTGATGTGAAAAAAGTTGGCATCCTCTACCACCCCAAGGTTGAAGCTACCCAGGTTAAGGCCAGGGAACTGGAAGGCTTTCTAAGCTCCAGGGGTCTTTCGGTATGGGTTTGTTCTGCCTGGGAAAGAGAGAAGGCCTGTGCCCGGTTGGACGGGACCGACCTGCTTCTTACGGTGGGTGGCGACGGCACCATCCTGCGGGCGGCTCAGGTCGTGATTCCCGGAACGACCCCCATTACCGGCATAAACCTTGGCAAACTCGGTTTTATGACCGAACTTGATGCTGACGAAGCCCTGGAAAAGCTGCCGGTATTAATCGATACGGACGGCTGGATTGACGAACGGGCTATGCTTCAGGCAGAAATTGTTGCCTCCGGCCAGGAATCCCGTACCTTTCATGCCCTGAACGATGTCGTCGTGGCGCGGGGTGAAATCGCCCGTGTGATTCGAGTCGAAGCCAGCATTGACGGACGGTATATGACCACCTATAAAACCGATGGCGTGATTTTGGCGACCGCCACCGGCAGCACCGGTTACGCGCTGGCGGCACGCGGTCCTGTTCTCTATCCACACTCCGCAGACTTCCTTTTAGTGCCGATAGCCCCTCACCTCAGTTCGGCTTATGCCCTGGTATTACCCGCAAATGCCACGGTTGAATTGCGCCTTAGCACGTATCATTCGGCAACCCTCAGCGTTGACGGCCATATCAATCTGCCCTTAACAAACGCTGACACGATTATCATAAAGCGGAGTCCCCATAAGACCCGGTTCTGGAGAATTAGTCCCCAGGACTCCTTCTATAGTTCCTTGGAAGAAAAGTTGAAAGGAAGACAGAGTGAATCAGGTAGAAAAGGCTAAAATCGACGATATACCGCAAATACACAAGCTGATTAACGACTATGCCGATAGAGGCGAGATGCTGGCACGGCCGCTGAGCGAGCTCTACGAGGGTATCCGCGACTTCTTTGTCATCAGAGAGGGCGAGCGGGTAGCCGCCTGCGCGGCGCTGCACGTTAGCTGGTCGGACATCGCCGAGATAAGGTCGGTAGCCGTAGCCGGGGACACCCAGAGGAAAGGCCTGGGCGCTCAGCTGGTGGCGACTTGCCTCGAGGAGGCTGAGGAACTGGGCATTAAGACCATCTTCTGCTTTACCTATCAGCCGGAGTTCTTTAAGCGGCACAAATTTATTAATATCGACAAGATGGAACTGCCGCGCAAAGTCTGGACCGACTGCTTTCGCTGTCCCAAATTCCCCAACTGCGACGAGACCGCGTTAATCTACTACGCCGAGGAGCAAGTCTAGATTGACTGCCGAGAAGGCGCTTTCCAGTAAGGTAATCTTTGAAGGTCGCATTATGAAGGTGCGCGTCGATACCGTGCGCACGGCTGATGGACGCCGGAGCACGCGGGAGATTGTGGAGCATGCCGACTGTATAGCCGTAGTCGCTGTGGATGCCGATGATAATGTCCTGCTGGTCAAACAGTACCGCAGAGCGGTGGAGAAGGAGCTGCTGGAGATACCGGCGGGCGGCATTGATGACGGTGAGGACGCCGGGGCGGCGGTAATACGGGAGATGCAGGAGGAGACCGGCTTCCGACCGCAAAGGGTGGAGCGTTTGGGCGGTTTTTACTCGACGCCGGGCTACTGCACCGAGTACCTTCATCTATATCTGGCAGCCGACCTTACCCCCGGCCGACTCCATGCCGAAGACACCAGGGGTATTGAAGTAGTCCGGGTGCCGGTGGCGCAAATTCCCGACATGGTTGCTTCGGGCAAAATCGAGGACGCCAAGAGTATCGCCGGACTGCTGTTCTACCTGGAATACCGAAAAGTCCACCGGCGTTAGTGGTCACCTTTCAGGGTTTTGGTTAGCACCTGTCATTCCCGCGCTCAAGGTTTGTCATTCCAGCGAAAGCTGGAATCCAGACCATCCCCCCACCCCCTTTATTTATCTTTTCCCACCCTGCTTGCCCGCCGTAGCTCTCGCCTGCCAGAGCTCCGGAGGAGCGGCGAGCAGGTTAGCGTAGGCTGGCCGCCCTCGTATCATTTTCGGCTTATCCCGCCGATGTCTCCCCACCCCCAGCGGGGAGTAGCTTGCGAAGAGGGGCGCCAGCCCCTCTTTCTATATCTTCCCCCTCTCCTATGACACCCCGATTCAATCGGGGAGAGGGGGACACAGGGGGTGAGGTAGACAAAGGGGTAGTGTATCAGTTTGGTCTTAACAATTCGGAAAATGACTGGATTTGGTAGTGGTTCAGTTTGAATTCAGTAGTTTTGGAAGGCACTATTTGCTAGTTTGAATTTGACGACAAATATTAGAAATCGACAAAGTGCGGATATGACCGCGGAATAGGTTCACGCACAGTTCGCAGAACAACCCATTGATGGTGTTCGGCCGGTGGGGCTGTCTCCTCAAGTTTCCAACCAAGATTGGTTAGGCAGAACGATACGGCCCGCGCGACAGCCGGAGCTTGATAATCATCGGCAAATATTACACCTTCGGGGCGCACGAGGCGCCCAAGATACATCAAGTCGAGGAATACTCGGTCAAAAAGATGGCTCCCATCAACAAACGCAAAATGAAAGTGCCTCC
>JAUWYU010000105.1 GCA_030615655.1 Dehalococcoidia bacterium | reverse complement strand
GATGCCAGGCTCGAGTTATTCAATAACAGAAGCTCATCGCCATACCTGAATTTCAGGATTTGGTAAGTAAAATCAATCAGGTCATCAAGCCTCTGGGCTGGCACGAAGAAGAGCTTGTGGAGCTCGGGCAATACCTCGCATTTTACCGATGCCCACGGCACAATGCCCATACTCCCCTGGGCGGCGGAAACGAACCTGTAGTAATCTACCTGACCTGGACCCGTAGCACCTGCTGGTGCCTGCTTCCTCTTCCAGGCTTCTTCCATTGATGACCACATGCCGGCGTCGCCGGTTACCAGCTTCTGACCATCTCCCCAGACTATCTCGGTGCATCGCAATGGGTCGAGCGATGCCCATTCTTGCCTGGGTATCAGGGTAGGCTCCCTTTCCAGGAGACTGGCTACCACTGACTTGTTAGCCCGCGGGAGCAACGGTGTAGTAAGTCTCAGGCCTTCCTTGGCTAGTTCCGGCTGGAGCTGGGAGTAGGTTACTCCTGCCTCAATCATTGCCACCATGTTTCTGCGGTCAATTCTCAGAATCCGCTTCATTCCGCTCAGGTCTACAATGACCGCTCCCGGCACGCTGGGAACAGTATCGCCACGGTAGCGCGGTGGTCCGGAGCTTACCGGAACCAGCGGCGTGGCGGTCTGATTAGCCCACCTGACTATCGCCTGTACCTCATCGGTACTCTTGGGCCTTACCACTACCCGGGGTTTCACGGGTTTGGCAAAGCTCCTGTCCTTGGAATAGGTGTCCAGAGTTTCAGGGTCATCAAAAATACATTCCGAACTCACTATGCTGGCTAATTCATCTTTTAAAGCCATCCTTTTCTCTCGCCTGCTCCTTTCAGATATTTAACACCCTGTTCTCAAGTCTCTATTCTACATACGGCGGTTGCTTTTAATCACATTTACTTTTAGCCGTAAATAACTAACTGGACTTCAATAAAACGATAGTGTGATGTATAAGTACTTTTTGGACAAATGCTCAAGCTAAGAGATTGTACCCTCCGATATTGGCTCTTGTCAAACCACCTCTTTACAATCAAGATGGGTTTACCGCAAAGCCTCTCGACCATTAACTGGACACATTACTAGGAGAGCGCAATAGAGGGAATTAAACTTGGCTCCCCGACGTGGATTCGAACCACGAACCTAGCGGTTAACAGCCGCCCGCTCTACCGTTGAGCTATCGGGGAATGATTCACCGGGTCGTTAATTATTATCGCTTTTCCCAGCCTGTAAGTCAAGCCTTACATGGCTACTATCAGGTGTAAAAAGCTGTTATAATGTGAGTGTATGCTGATATATAAGGGAGCTGGTAAGTGCCGCTAAGTGATAGAGACTATATGAGGCGTCCGCCGCCGCCAACGAGGGGATTCAGGAGGCCCCAAGGCTCTTGGGGTTTCAGCGTGAATCCTTTATGGGTAATAATAGCGGTCAACTTTGTGCTTCTTATAGCCACCTTTATTGGTGGTAAGTTATACATTACCTATAATGAGGTTATTATTGATGAAATATACAGGCTAAACTACTATATGGGACTAATGTCGGCAGAGTTTTGGGAAAGGCCGTGGACCTTGATAACCAGTATGTTTGCCCATGCCGGCATTGGACACTTTATCGGCAATATGATCGTCCTTTTCTTCTTCGGCAGATTCTTAACTATGCTCGTTGGTCAGAATAAGTTCTTGCTGGTTTACTTCGTCGGCGGCATTGTGGGTAATATTCTGTTCCTGCTGCTAGGCGAGCCGCTTTCACTAGCCGTCGGTGCCTCCGGGGCTGTTTATGCCATAGCGGGAGCTCTGGTTGTAATGATGCCTAAGTTAAGAGTTTATTTGTATTTTATCCTCCCGATGCCTCTCTGGGTTGTGGTTCTTGTGTTTTTCTTTCTCTGGTCTTTTATACCTGGTCTGGGCATTGCCTGGCAGGCGCATATGGGTGGCCTTGTCGTTGGGCTCATCGCTGGCTATTTCTACAGGAAGCGAGGAGGTTATTACTACGTCCGTTAACGCGGTTTAAGCATGTCGCGGCAACATCCAGCTTGACTTTTACGTTCTCCATTTTTATAATACTTAAGTTACCCTTTTGTTTGTTTAAAATCTGTTGAGATTTATGCCCGAGTGGCGCAATGGTAGCGCAACCGACTTGTAATCGGTAGGTTGAAGGGTTCGAATCCCTCCTCGGGCTGGGTTTGAAGTGGTGGACCTTGCCGGGAGGGGTGCCGGAGTGGTTAATCGGAGCAGACTGTAAATCTGCCGCCCTAAGGGCTACGCAGGTTCGAATCCTGCCCCCTCCACCATAATTTAAGCTCAATATAATAAATGGTATAGACAAATAGTCATAGAAATCTGTATAATGATACCGATGCCCACATAGCTCAGTTGGTAGAGCACATTCTTGGTAAGAATGGGGTCATCGGTTCGAATCCGATTGTGGGCTCGGAATAAAGGGAGGTTGAAATGGCAAAACAGAAATATGATCGCACGAAACCACATGTGAACGTGGGCACTATCGGGCATGTTGACCACGGGAAGACAACCCTGACCTCAGCGATGACGCTGGTATTGTCCAAGTACGGTACAACCGGTTTTCGCAGCTTTGAGAGTATTGACAATGCTCCAGAAGAGAAGGCGAGGGGGTTGACCATTGCCATTGCCCATATTGAATACGAAACAGAAAAACGGCACTATGCCCACATCGATTGTCCCGGTCATGCTGACTTTATTAAGAACATGATAACCGGCGCGGCTCAGATGGATGGAGCTATACTGGTACTGAGTGCTCCGGACGGTCCCATGCCGCAGACCAGGGAGCATGTCCTGCTGGCACGCCAGGTACAGGTGCCCTATATCGTGGTAGCCCTGA
Source organism: Dehalococcoidia bacterium (assembly GCA_030615655.1). Lineage (GTDB taxonomy): Bacteria > Chloroflexota > Dehalococcoidia > Dehalococcoidales > RBG-16-60-22 > JAUWYU01. The sequence continues at coordinate 2,954 of JAUWYU010000105.1, read as the reverse complement.
ACAAGGTGGACATGATGGATGATGAGGAGCTCCTGGAACTGGTGGAAGTTGAAGTAAGGGAGCTCCTGAGTAAATATGAGTTCCCCGGTGACGAGATACCCATCGTGAGGGTAAGCGCACTCAAGTCTCTGGAATGTGGCTGTGGTAAAAGGGAATGTGAGTGGTGTGGTCCCATTTTGAAGCTCATGGATGCCGTAGACGAATATATTCCAATGCCGGTGCGTCCCAAAGACCAGCCGTTCCTGATGCATATTGAGGATGTTTTCAGCATCAAGGGGCGCGGAACCGTGCCCACCGGCAGGGTTGAGCGGGGCACTATCAGGACCGGTGACGAAGTTGAGTTAGTAGGCCTGCACCATGAACCACGTAAGATAGTTGTTACCGGCCTGGAGATGTTCCATAAGACACTGGATGAAGCCGAGGCGGGAGATGCCGTCGGCGCTCTCCTCAGGGGTGTGGAGCGTGAAGATATCGAACGTGGACAGGTATTGGCGGCGCCCGGTACGATAAGCCCGCATACCTATGCCGAAGGCGAGGTCTATGTCCTGACCAAAGATGAAGGCGGCCGGCATACTCCTTTCTTTAACGGGTACAAACCCCAGTTCTATATCAGGACGACAGATGTTACCGGTACCATTGAGCTGCCGGAAGGTGTGGAAATGGTTATGCCCGGTGACAATATCACCATGAAGATAAAACTTATTTACCCTGTAGCTCTGGAGAAAGGCCTGCGTTTCGCTATTCGTGAGGGAGGTAGGACGGTAGGTGCTGGCACCTTTACCAAGATTCTAGAGTAAATTATGGCTAAAAAAGCAGAAGCCAGAGGTGTGATTTACCTTGCCTGTACCGAGTGCAAGGAGAGAACCTATACAACAACTAAAAATCGGAGAAACGATACCCAGCGCCTGGAGCTTAATAAGTATTGCCCCCGCTGTCGCGTTCACAGGCTGCATCGGGAGGCAAAGTAGGGCAATATTATTGATGGGTGTGGGAGATACCGGCGATGACACAGCATACTGCAACCGGACGAAGAGGCTTTAGACTTTTCAGGCATATCGGCGAGATTATAAATGAGTTAAGAAAAGTAGTCTGGCTCACCAGGAGAGAAGCTGCATACTTAACAGTGCTCGTGCTGATAGTTGCCATTAGTGCGGGCATCGTCCTGGGAGCCCTTGATTATGGTTTCACCGAACTTGTTGACAAAATTTTCGTGGGTAAGTGAAAACTCGCCTTCTGGATTGAATTGAGGTCGTCTGCTCTGCAGGACAATCATCGTTTTTTCCAAGAATTCAGGCAGTGAGGTTATTTGTGGCGGAAAACGGAAAACAGTGGTTCGTAATTCATACATATTCGGGACATGAAGATCGGGTCAAGAAGAACCTGGAGCAGCGTATCAAATTCATGGACTCCGGGGATGAAATCTTTCAGGTGGTTATTCCCACTGAAGACGAGATAGAGGTCAAGAGCGGACGTCGGCGCACGGTGACCAAGAAAATACTACCCGGTTATGTCCTGGTCGAGATGAAGATGGATGAGCATAGCTGGAGTGTCGTGCGTAATACCCCCGGAGTTACCGGTTTTGTCGGCAGTGGCAATGTACCGACACCATTACAGGAGAATGAAGTCAGCGAAATTTTAAAGCAGATGTCGGCCGAAACTCCCAAGGTTAAGGTCGGTTTTCGTAAGGGGCAGAGTGTCAGGGTAACTGACGGTCCCTTTATCGATTTTGTAGGCGTGGTTGATGAGATAAACATGGGAAAAGGCAAAGTCAAGGTGCTTCTCTCCTTATTCGGCCAGGAAACGCCGGTGGAGCTTGACTTTTTACAGATAGATAAACTGTGATGTATCCCGGGAGAGGTTAAATGGCCAAAAAGGTAAAAGCGATAATTAAATTACAGATTCCAGCCGGGCAGGCGAATCCGGCACCGCCGGTGGGTCCGGCTCTGGGGCAGCATGGCCTCAATATCATGGGCTTTTGCAAGGAATATAATGACCGCACGTCCAACCAGGCCGGTTCCATTGTTCCGGTAGAGATTACTATCTACGAAGACAGGACGTTTACCTTTATTACGAAAACACCGCCAACGTCTGATTTATTGAAGAAGGCATTGGGTGTGGACAAGGCAAGCGGGCGGGCCGGTCTTGAGACAGCCGGTATGCTATCCAGGGAGAAGCTCCATGAAATTGCCGAGCTTAAGGCCAAGGACTTGAATGCTAACAGCATTGAAGCCGCCGAACGAATTATTGAAGGAACTGCCCGGAGTATGGGTATCAAGGTGGAATAATATGGCAAAACACGGCAAGAAGTATAATGAAGCAGTGGCACTGATCGACAGGACGAAAACATACCCGCCTGAGGAAGCCATTAAATTGGCCAGGGAATCAGCGCACGCCGGCTTCGACGAAACTATTGAGCTCCACCTGCGGATGGGCCTTGACCCCCGCAACGCCCAGCAGCAGGTCAGGGGTGTAGCACTGCTGCCTCACGGTTTAGGCAAGAAGGTGCGGGTTCTGGTTTTTGCCCAGGGAGAGTCGGAGAAGATAGCCGGGGATGCCGGGGCTGACTATGTCGGCGGTGATGACCTGATTAAAAAGATTGAAGATGGCTGGCTGGATTTTGATACGGCCATTTCCATTCCGGAGATGATGGGCAAGGTGGGCAAACTCGGTAAAATCCTGGGCAGACGGGGCTTGATGCCCAACCCCAAATCAGGCACGGTTGTCGCCATGGATAATCTGCCCAATGTAATTGAGGATGCCCGCAAGGGCAGAGTGGAATATAAACTGGACAGGACTGCCATTATCCATGTGACTCTGGGCAAGGTAAGCTTTGAAGGTAGCATGTTAATGGATAATCTGACGGCGGTCATGGAAGCCGTGGTCAAGGCCAGGCCGGCCGGCGCCAAGGGACAGTATATCAAGACTGCCTATATTACTACCACCATGGGGCCGGG
>JAUWYU010000006.1 GCA_030615655.1 Dehalococcoidia bacterium | reverse complement strand
GTTTTTGACTATTTCTGCGAAAAAGAGGAGCAGTACGCTGGCGGACTTGCCTGGTGCGCCGGCTGTCCTCTGGAACTTACACTCAGATTCGTGCCAAAAGTTCTGGGAAAGGATATAGTGATTGTCGGTTGTCCCTGTTGCTCGGCTCCTATTCTTTATGGACAGAACGTTGGGACATGGCATCGTCTGGCTTACTACAGCACCTTGATGACCGGTGTTGCTTCCAGCGCTACTGGCCTTGCAAGATACTATCAGAAGGTGGGCCAAGATGCCACGATAGTCTGCTACACCGGCGATGGTTGTGCTGCCGATGTTGGCTTCCAGCCCCTCAGTGGCGCCGCCGAAAGAAACGAGAAAATCATTTATATATGCTATGACAACGAAGGCTACATGAACACCGGTGTTCAAAGAAGCAGCACCACGCCTCTACATGCCGCTACTACCACAACTCCCGTGGGCAAAGCTAGCCGCGGCAAGCCAACAGTGTCCAAGAACCTGCCCCTCATCATGGCCATGCATCAAAGTGCATATGTGGCTACCGCTACCCTGAGTCACCTGGAAGACTTCGCCAAGAAACTGCTCAAGGCAAAGGAAAAGAAAGACGAGGGCTTCGTTTATCTTCATGTGTTCTGTCCCTGCCCCGTGGGCTGGCGCGTAGCCTCTGATTTGTCGATTCAGGTGTGCCGCATGGCCGTGAGAACCAATTATTTCCCGCTGTGGGAAGCAGAATTTGGTAAGTTCCGCCTCACCCATGAGACGGCTAACCCCAGACCGGTTCAGGAGTTAACCGGTTTGATAGGTAAATTCAACCATTTGAAAGAGGACGAAATAGACGACCTTCAACGAGTAGTTAACGAGAGGTATGCCCTGCTCAAGACCCTTTGTAATGCCAGCAAATAGAAATTCTCATAACAGTATATTTATACAGAAGTATTTTTTTATATAAGGAGGTGAACTGGCAATATGGCAATGTCAGTAAAAGGTACCCCAGAAATATGGGACGACGAGTGGGTTAAGACGACCTGTGGTGGCTGCTATGGTACCTGTACTATACGCGCCCATCGGGTCAACGGCGTCATCGTCAAGATTGAGGGTGAACCTGACAATGACTTCGGCCCCCGGGGAGGGATATGTGCTAAAAGCGAGGCCATGATACAGGCCCTTTATGACCCCAACCGCATCAACTATCCCATGAGAAGGACCAACCCGAAGAAAGGACTCTTCGAAGACCCCAGGTGGGAGCGGATTTCCTGGGACGAGGCGCTTGATGAGATAGCCGGGCGACTCAAGAAAATACGCGCTGAAAACCCCAATAAACTTTTCCACGGCGGTACCCCTTCGGCGGGCAGCGGACCGGACCTGCCTCTGGGCTTCGGCGTCTTCGGCGCTGTCTTCGGTACCAAGAACTGGTATGTCGGCGGTGCCGGGCTTCACTGTGGCAGCGGCTCGCACATGGGCGCCGGCCTCTATCACGCCTCATGGTCTATCGTGCCCGACTTCAAGTACTGCAACTATGCCATTCAAATGGGCTCTAATAAAGGGACCGGCTCGGGGCACTCCATGGGCTTCAATATGAGGTTGTCGGCTGATGCCAGGGCCAGGGGTATGAAAAACGTGGTCTTCGACCCCATCTGCAACTTCGGCGGGGGCAAGGCCACCGAGTGGATACCCATTCTACCGGGCACGGATGGCCTTGTCGCCCTGACTATGGTCAATATCATCCTGAACGAGCTGGGGGTTTATGATACCGAGTTTCTCAAGAAGAAGACCAACGGCCCGTACCTCATCGGCCCGGACGAGCGGTATGTTCGGGATAAAAAGACGGATAAACCTCTGGTCTGGGATGCTAAAGATAATAAAGCCAAGACATTTGATGACCCCACCATCGGCGATTTTGCCCTCTTTGGCGAATATGAGGTTAACGGTGTCAAATGTCACCCGGCATTCCATCTGATAAAGGAACACGTCAAGCAGTACACACCGGAGGCGGCGGAAAAAGAGAGCACCGTGCCGGCGGAGACCATCCGCCGCATCGCCAGCGAGTGGGCTGATGCGGCTATGATAGGCACCACCATTGAAATCGAGGGGGAGAAGCTTCCCCTCCGGCCGGTAGCCGCCGTCATGTTCCGTGGTGGGCAGGGGCACACCAATTCGGCACAGAGTTACTGTGCCATGTGCCTGCTCAATGCCATCGTAGGAGCCATGGATGTCCCCGGTGGGACTCTCGGCTGGCCGGCCTACGTTGAAGGGCATCCGGAAACCGGCAGGTTCAAGGTTATACCTTACCCGTGCAAAGACGGTATGCTGACGGCGGGGACCTTCATGGAGCACAAGCCCTGGCCGGTAGAAGAGTCCCAGGTGCCCAACACTTTCCTCATGAAAGAGATGGTGCCAACGGCCTCGTTTTCTCCCCAGCCGGTAACTTCTGATTTTGATAAATACTGGGATGAATTGGGGCGCCCTTACGAGATTGAAATAGCCATGATTTTCGGCGCCAATATGGTCCGCAGCACTCAGAACCGCGAAATAGCCGAGAATTTCTTTAAGAAGATACCGTTCATCGTATCCTTTAATATCCTGCCCAACGAGTTCTGCGAGGGCTTTGCCGATATTGTGCTACCTGATTGCCACCCCCTGGAAACATACTGCCTCTTCTCATCACACGGGCCTTTCTTCAACCATCCGATTGGTATGGAGGGCTGGAACTTCCCCATACGGCAACCTGTTATTAAGCCACAGTATGAACGGAGGAACAAAGTTGAGGCCCTCTGGGACCTGGCTGACAGAATAGGCATGAGAGGAGAGATGAATCAATACTACAATGTCTATTTCTCCAGCTTCGGCGGCGAGGCGCTGATAAGCGGTGACATAGCCAGTGTCAGGGATGTCAAGCAGATAGACCCTGATAAGGTAACCCAGCTGATAAAACCTGATGAGAAAATTACATATTCCGAGATGATGGACCGCGCCTTCAAGTTCTACTTCGGTGATAATCATGGCCTGGAGTACATCTCGGAGCATGGCTCAATTAATTGGCCTAAAAAGGTCAAGGAGGCTTACTGGCGGTGGTACGTGGATGTCAGGATACCCATCTATATGGAGCACATCGCCGGGCTGAAGCCGGAGATTATGGAGAATGCCGAGAAGGCCGGGGTAGAGCTCGAGTGGGAGCAATTTACGCCTTTAATTAGCTACTTCACCCCGCAGGTAGCCAAGGAAGAAACCAGTGAATATGACCTGTACAGCTTCTCTTACCGGGATATCCTGCACAATGGCACCTATACCATGGAAATGCCCTGGCTTGACGAGCTCAGCCGGCTCAATCCCTATACCTATAACATCACCATGAATGCGGATACCGCCGGGAAGAAGGGATTAAAGGATGGCGACCTTATCTGCCTCGAGTCATCCTACGGTCGGAAGACAACCGGCACCCTCAAGACGATGCAGGGTCAGCACCCCAAGACGGTGGCTATATCTGCCTGCTCCGGTGCTTGGGCTAAGGGCGCGCCTATTGCCTACGGCAAGGGTACCAACTTCAACATATTGCTGGAATCAGACTTTAAACATGCCTGCCCGGTATGCTGGAGCCAGGAGACCGCAACTATGGTCAAGGTATATAAAATTGACCACAGAATAGAGTATGACGGAGCAGGAGGCAAACCACTATGAGATGGGGAATGGCAATAGAACTGAAGAGATGCGTCGGATGCTGTGAGTGCGTACTTGCCTGTAAGGCGGAGCACTTCCTTCCCCCCGACATTTTCTGGAACAGGGTGTTGATAGGAGAGAAGGGTAAGTACCCGACGGTGACCAAGCTCATATACACGGTCCGTTGCAATCAATGCGCCGACCCGGCCTGTGTCAAGGTTTGTCCTACAGGAGCCACACAACAGCGTGAAGACGGCATTGTCTGGGTTGACGAGGACAAGTGTGTTGGTTGCCGGTACTGCATGGTTGCCTGTCCCTATCAAATGCGGTCGATGTATGAAGATGGGAATAAGGAATATTTCCCGGGTCAGGGGCTAACCGAGCATGAAAAAATGGGAAGGATATTGTACCCCCACCAGCTGGGTGTAGTTCAGAAGTGTATCTTTTGCAAGGAGAGAATAGATGCCGGCCTGGCACAGGAGTTAAAACCCGGCGTTGACCGCGAGGCGACCCCGGCCTGTGTTATCAACTGCCCGACTAAAGCGATACACTTTGGCGATTTAGATGACCCCTATAGCGAAATTAACAGGATAATCAAGGAAAAGAAGGGGCATCAATTTCACTTGGAATATGGCACGGACCCATCAATGTATTACATTGATTAAAGAAATGGTCTACCAAGGAGGCATGAGGCGATGATTCAAGCAAAACCGTACGATTTCATGGTTAAGTATACGCAACAGAAAGAGTGGATAGACGGTAGGGGGAACTTTATTGCTTTTGCCTTCTTCTTAGGGGGTATTAGCGGAGGTCTCTATCTTGCTTCCTCGTATTTCGAAAGTCTGCTGGGTCAGTTCGTAGCCTTGATACTCTCCCTGCTCATGGGTGTGTCCTACATGATACACCTGAGCAAACCACTCAGGTTCTGGCGGATGTTTATGAAGCCGGGCACATCCTGGATAGCTCGCGGCTTTATCTTTATTATGCTGTTTATCGGTTTTACCTTCATCCAGCTTATCCTGTCCCAATGGGCATCGGATGCAACCACAGCCATTATGACATTCACGGTACTGGCCGGCATATTCGCATTCGCCCAGTCAATTTACACAGGCTTTGCTGTGAGCTATGTCAGTGCCATTAAAATCTGGAATTCAGCGATACTGCCAATACTCTTTGTTGTCTGTGGTATTACCGGTGGACTGGCCATACTTCTGGCTATTATGATGGGTGGTAGTCATGCTCAACTCGTCGCTCTCGAGAATGTTATCCGGGTAATGCTGATTGTCTTCGCTATCATCGTAGGGGTGTATCTGTGGAACACAACCTATAGTAGCATAACGGCCAAAGATTCTGTGTCGAGGTTGATCCGGGGCAGTCTTGCCCCGCTCTTCTGGATAGGAGTATTCTTATTTGGCATACTCATACCTATCGCTATATCGGTTTCCACGTATTTTGCCGGGGAGGCTGCAACAGGGTTATTAATTACGGCGGTGGCAAGCGAGATTATAGGCGGCCTGGCACTGAGGTTTGCCATACTCAAGGCAGGTGTATATTCGCCTCTCCTACCGGCCGAATAGTAGCTTAAAGCCCGGTAGCACGCTATAAGATAAAAATACGTTCGGTTTTGTGTTGCCGGGCTTTATCATTTCCACCATTGGTAGTCGGTTTTGCTCCGCGCCCCTTTATTTCTTTCCCCCTTGGCAACCCCTCCCCCATAAGTGTTATCTTTTCTCACCCAAGCCGCCCAGTGTCATCTACGTCTTATCCGGCAGGATATCCGCGCACAGCAAAAGCGGGGCGTTTAAGAGGGGCGCCAGCCCCTCTTTCTTTTATTCCCCCTCTCCAATCAAATTATCTATGGAGTTCGCCCCATCCTGTTGATTGGAGAGGGGGTTAAGGGGGTGAGGTAAAGATGGGGTGAGGTAAGCAATCAACCAGATATGAGTAGAATCGATTTTGGTATTCCCATTGTTTATTGGGGTATAATTATCCCAGAGTCTAGAAGAGGGGAATAATGTCCTCTGAGGCTAATATCTACATCGGCACATCCGGCTGGTCGTACCCCAGGGGTGAAGGCACCTGGAAAGGGCATTTCTACCCCTCCGGCAAGATAAACGAACTGGAATACTACAGCCGGTTCTTCAATACCGTGGAGGTTAATAGCTCATTCTACCGGCCGCCCGACCCCGGCTACGTTTATAACTGGGCGCGCCGCACGCCGAAGGACTTTCTATTCACCGTCAAACTGTGGCAGAAGTTCACCCACCCCAAGATGTATAAGGAAGCTACCGGAGAAGATGCCGTTATTTCGCAGGCCGATGTTGACCGGTTCAACCGCGGCCTTGAGCCCTTGGTTAAGTACGGCAAGCTCGGTGCTTTGCTGGCGCAGTTCCCGCCCAGCTTTAAGAATGACGGCTACGGAAAGCAGATACTCGGGGCGGTGGTAAAAACATTCGGACAGTATCCGTTGGCCGTGGAGCTGAGGCACCGGAGCTGGAGCGATGACGACAGCACCGCCGGGTTTATCACGGAGCATAATGTGGCCTGGGTTCAGATTGATGAGCCGAAATTTCAATCCTCGGTGGCGACTGATACACCGATTACGGCTGATATGGCCTATTTCCGCTTCCACGGCCGGAATGCTAAAGACTGGTGGACGGGCGATAGCGAAACGCGCTATAAATATCTCTATTCTCCCGAGGAAATTGCCGGACTGGCGGACAGGGTTAAAGCCGCCGGTGACAAAGCCGGTATGCTGTTCGCCTTCTTTAACAACCACTGGCAGGGCTATGCGCCCCGCAACGCCGTTGACCTGAAAAAGTCCCTGCAGCTGCCGTTTCAGGAAGTGCTGATGTACTCTGGTGTCCCGGAAGAAGATGAAAGTGAAGTCGGTAGATAAGGAAGTACTGTAAAACATGCTTTTTGAGCTGACGGTCAGGGGTTTCGGTATCATTGAAGAGATTGCCTGGAAACCGGCTGAAGGACTGAACGTGATTACCGGGGAGACCGGCGCCGGTAAATCACTGGTAGTTGACGCTGTCGAAGCCCTTTTATCCGGTCAGGTGCATGAAGAGGATATTCGTCATGGTTCGGAAGACGCCCGACTTGAAGGTGTTTTTCGTATAGCTGATAACAGGGGAGAGGCACGGCTCCGGGAGTTGCTCGCGGAGAAGGGTCTGGAAGCTGATGAAGATATCCTGCTTATCACCGGTGATTTTCGCCGGCAGGGTCGCGACACGCCGCGGGTAAACAGGCAGGCGGTATCGAGGGCTCTCCTTCGGGATATTGGCGCATCCCTGGTTGATATCCACGGTCAGAGCGGCCATCTCTCACTGCTGAATAGAGACCAGCACCTGGAGTTTCTGGATGCCTACGCGCATACCGGCGACCTCCGGCGTAATTTCGGTAGCCGGACTTCGGAGTTATCTCAGGCGGAGCGCGAGTTCCAGGCATTATCCCGGACCGAGCAGGACCTGTCCCGGCAGATGGAATTGCTGAATTTCCAGATTGATGAAATCAGACGGGCCGAATTGCAGGCAGGGGAAGACGAGGCTCTGGAGAGAGAACTGGCTCTCCTGACCTCCGCGGAAAAGCTGAAAACGGCTTCATACGAAATTTACAGGATAATCTACGGCGATGAAAGCATGCTCGCTGCCTCTTCGGCCGTGGACAGGGTCAATGAGGCGCTTCCGGCGCTGAAGCAGGTGGTAGAAACCGACCCTTCCCTGCAGCCACGTCTCGACTATCTGGAGGAGATACTGCACGGACTTGAAGAGTTGGCGCGCGAAGTCCGCTCTTATGGTGAGACTCTTGGCTATGACCCGCAGCGCCTTGAGGATGTTCAGACCAGGCTCGAGCTCATCAGGAGCTTGAAGAGGAAATACGGCGGTTCCATAGAAGAGGTGTTGAATTTCCTGCAAAAAGCCGAGCGCGAACTTGACGGGCTTACCGGTTCCGGCGAACGGCGCGAGCAACTGGAAGCAGCCATAAAGCAATTGAAAATAGATATGGGCGCCCTTGCCTGTGAACTGTCTGAACAGCGCGGTCAGGCAGCACGGGAACTCGCGGCTGTGGTGAAAAAAGAGCTTGCCGACCTGAATATGCCGCAGGTGGAGTTTGATGTTTCGGTTACCCGGGAGCTTTCTCCGGAAGGAGTCCCGTTCCCGGATGGTGAAAGCTATCAGTTCGACGCCAGCGGGGCTGACGATGTTGTGTTTATGGCATCAACAAATCCCGGCGAGCCTTTGAAACCGCTGGATAGAATCGCCTCAACCGGTGAACTCTCCCGCTTTATGCTGGCACTGAAAAGCGCCTTGGCTGAGGCCGATACCATTCCGGTGCTCATCTTCGATGAGATTGATGTCGGTGTCGGTGGGCGGAGTGGTGAGGTCATCGGCAGGAAGCTCTGGAACCTTTCGAGGAGTCACCAGGTAATCTGTGTTACTCACCTGCCGCAGATTGCCGCCTTCGCTGACGCTCACTACAGCGTCAGCAAGCAGAGTTCCGGTGACCGCACCGTCAGCACCATTGAAGCCCTGCAGGGAGAGGCGCGCCTGAATGAACTGGCCGTGATGATTGCTGGTCCGCGCTATACAGCGAATGCGCTTAAAGCCGCCGGGGAGCTTATCCAGAAGGCTGAGACCTGGAAAAGCAGTTTACCTCAGGGTTAAATGAACAGGGAAGGCAAACTATAATGCTTCCCTTTTAATGCCGCCATCATCTAGTACGACTGCTTTCCTTATCGCTCTGTCTGCATTCCGATTTAGAAGTATGTTATAATTAGCCAGACCCCCCGAATCACGTTTGTTAAAGTGCGCTGACAACCCGGTTGCGGTTTGATATAGTGCTCTGGTGGAGGGTAGGAATTGATGCCTAAGAGGGATGATATCAGGAAGGTAATGATTATCGGCTCCGGGCCTATCGTTATCGGGCAGGCGTGCGAGTTCGATTATTCCGGTACTCAGGCATGCAAAGCCCTCCGTGGCCTTGGCTATGAAATCGTCCTGGTCAATTCCAACCCGGCCACCATTATGACCGACCCCGGCATGGCTGACGTTACCTATATCGAACCGCTTGACCTTGAGGCTATGACGAAAATTATTGAAAAGGAAAGGCCGGATGCTTTACTGCCGAACCTTGGCGGGCAGACCGGACTCAACCTCAGTGCCGAGTTGGCGCAGGCCGGTGTGCTGGAGAAATATAACGTCAAAGTAATCGGCGTTGAAGTCGATACCATCATTCGCGGCGAGGACAGAATCGCCTTTAAGGAGACCATGAACCGACTCGGTATTGAGATGCCGCGCAGCGAGGCCGTTTATAGCGTTGAAGATGCCGAGAGGGTGGCCTCCGAGCTTGGCTATCCCGTGGTGGTGCGCCCTGCTTACTGTATGGGTGGCACCGGTGGCGGTCTTGTCTATAACGTAGAGGAATTGCGCAACGTAGCCAGCCGTGGCATTGCCGCCAGTCTCATCGGTCAGGTGCTTATTGAAGAGTCCGTGCTGGGCTGGGAAGAGCTGGAGCTTGAAGTTGTCCGCGATGCCAAAAACCAGATGATTACGGTGTGCTTTATCGAGAACGTCGACGCTATGGGCGTGCATACCGGCGATTCCTACTGCACGGCTCCCATGCTGACCATCAGTCAGGAACTCCAGAACCGCCTGCAGGAGTACTCGTATAGAATCGTTGAAGCCATAAAGGTAATCGGCGGCACCAACGTTCAGTTTGCCCACGACCCCAAAACCGACCGCGTCGTGGTTATTGAAATCAATCCCCGGACCTCGCGCTCGTCGGCGCTGGCATCCAAGGCTACGGGATTTCCCATCGCCCTCATCTCGTCCAAGCTGGCCGGTGGCCTTACCATGGATGAGATTCCTTACTGGCGCGAAGGCACCCTTGAGAAATACACTCCCTGGGGCGACTATGTTGTCGTTAAGTTTGCGCGCTGGGCTTTCGAGAAATTCAAGGATGCCGAGGACAAGCTGGGGACTCAGATGCGCGCCGTCGGCGAGGCCATGAGCATCGGCAAGAACTATAAAGAGGCGCTTCAAAAAGCCATCCGCTCCCTGGAAATCGGCAGATATGGTTTAGGCTTCGCCAAGGACTTCAATAGTAAATCGCTTGATGAACTCATGGCAATGTTAAATGAACCCGGCAGCGAGCGCCAGTTCATTATGTACGAAGCCCTGCGCAAGGGTGCTGGCACACAGGAGCTCTACGAAAAAACTTATATAAAACCCTGGTTTATCGAACAGATGAGGGAGCTCGTTGAGCTTGAGGAAGAAATATTGAAGTATCGGGGCAAACAGTTGCCGGATGAATTGCTGGTTCAGGCGAAAAAGGATGGCTTTGCCGACCGCTATCTTTCCCAACTGCTCGGTGTATCGGAGAAGGAGATACGGCAGAAACGACTTTCCCTCGGTGTTAAAGAGGCTTGGGACGCTGTCCCGGTAAGCGGCGTTGAGAATGCCGCCTATTATTACTCAACCTATAACGGCCCGGATAAAATATCAACCAGCGACCGCAAAAAGGTGATGGTTCTCGGCGGAGGCCCCAACCGCATCGGTCAGGGAATCGAGTTTGATTACTGCTGTGTGCACGCTGCCTTTGCCCTGCGTGACGAGGGCTACGAGACGATAATGGTCAACTGTAATCCGGAGACCGTTTCCACTGATTATGATACCTCGGATAAGCTGTATTTCGAGCCTCTAACCGTGGAAGACGTACTGAGTATTTATGAAAAGGAAAAACCGGAAGGTGTCATTGTCCAGTTCGGCGGCCAGACGCCTCTCAACATTGCCAATGAGCTGGCCGGGGCCGGTGTGAAAATTCTGGGGACTTCACCCGAGTCCATTGACCTTGCTGAAGACAGAGACCGCTTCCGTCATAGAATGGAAGAATTAGGCATACCGATGCCCCCGTCGGGCATGGCCAGTAATCTGGATGAAGCCCTTGATGTCGCCCGGCAGATAGGCTATCCCCTGATGGTACGGCCGTCCTATGTGCTCGGAGGCCGCGGCATGCAGGTGGTCTATGACGAGGATATGCTCCGGGAATACGTCGCGGCGGCCGTAGGTGTTACCCCCGACCGCCCCATCCTCATTGATAAGTTCTTGGAAAACGCCATCGAAGCCGAAGCCGACGCCATTGCCGACGGCACTGATGCCTTCGTACCGGCTGTCATGCAGCACATTGAGCTGGCGGGGATACATTCCGGCGACTCCGCCTGCGTCATCCCGCCCGTAAGCCTGGCGCAGGAGCATATCGATACCATTAATTCCTACACGAGGAAGATTGCCCGGGAGCTGAACGTGGTCGGGCTGATGAACATGCAGTACGCCATTGCCGATAATACCGTCTACGTGCTGGAAGCTAATCCTCGGGCTTCCCGCACCGTCCCGATTGTGTCGAAAGTCTGCAACGTTTCCATGGCGCGTATTGCCACACAGTTGATGATGGGCAAGCGGCTGAGCGACCTTAACCTGAAACCGCTGGTGGTACCGTACTTCGGCGTTAAGGAATCGGTTTTCCCGTTCAATATGCTGCCCGAAGTCGACCCGTTACTCGGCCCGGAGATGCGCTCCACGGGTGAGGTGCTTGGCATCGCCGATGCTTTCGGTCTGGCCTATTTCAAGGCGCAGCAGGCGGCGCGGCAGTTCCTGCCGACGGAAGGAACGGTGTTGATAACGGTCTCGCCCGCGGACAGGCCTGCCGTTTATGACGTTGCCCGGCAGTTCGCCGACCTTGGTTTTAAGATACTGGCGACTCAGGGCACCCATGAATTCCTCGCTGGTAAGGATATAGATGCCGAGCTGATACTGAAAATGTATGAAGGCCGACCCAACATTGTTGATGCTATCATGAATGGTGAGATTCAGTTGGTCGTCAATACGCCGAGCGGCAAGCTGAGCCAGTACGACGATTCTTATATACGAAAAACGGCCATAAAGTACAAGGTGCCCTACATAACCACGCTGGCGGCAGCTATAGCCGCTGTTAAAGGCATCGCCGAGTATCGTCAGTACGAGCCGGGAGTGAAGTCGCTGCAAAGCTACCATGCCGATATCAAGTAGCTCCCCTTTGGCGATAGGTAATCAGCCTTTAACTTTTAACCCTGGCTTTGCCATAGCTTCTGCTATCCGATAAATACCTCGACCTTGGCCGCTCCGGCCATTTGGTTGAGGTCGCCGGTGAAGGCAGCCCAGTCGAAATCGGTCCGGCGTCGGTACTGGTAGTGTAGACTGACGCGGTCCTCCAGCATGGACATGGTCTCCAGCCTGAGGCCGCTCAGGCGCTCCTTGAGAAAAGTAGTCAGCTTTCCTTCCAGGTCCGGGTAGGAGGGCTGGTCTACGGAAATCATCAGGTGCCCCCGCCCGAACAGGTTGAATCGGTTGCGGGTTAACCAGTGAATGCCCAGGGATATAAACACAAGGACAAATAGAACGCCGGTTACCAGGTAGTTATTGGTCGCGGCGCCAATCGAAGAAGCAATCAGCAGGAGGAGAAACCCGATTTCTGCCGGGTCTTTTACCGGCGTCCTGAACCGGACAAAAGACAGTGCCCCCAGCAGCCCCAGCGAGAGCGGTATCGACACCTGGATGCCCAGGAAGAGCGCGGTGATAGCCGGCCCGCCGACGATAAACGTGCGGTGCACCCCGGCCCCGATATGCCTCGACCCGTAAAACAGCTGGTACATCAGGTATGTAACTATCGAGGCTATCAGTGAAAAGCCGATGGCTACGATAGCCTCATTGAGCTCAACCGGGGATTGCAGACCTTGGATATATTCCCAAAATCCTTCCATAGCATGTCCTCCTTTTTATCTATGTCTCCATCATTCTGCCCGAAGGCCACAAACGAGCCACGCTCCCTGGCTCTGATAGGTGTGCTTCGATACAATAGCCGTACTTCGAGTATCGACTCCAGTCGGTATCCAGTACTCGCATCCGCCGGAGCGTTACGGGTAATTCCAGGGTCGGCCCCTTGACCTCGATGACGCCTCCCGGCAGATGTATCTCTCTTTCCCGGCGTCCCAGTTCCGGGGCCACCGCCGAGGTGCTGATATCGTGGTCGAAAGATACGCGCACCCCGGTCTGCATTTCATTAAACCTGTAGCGCCAGTAGGATATCAGGATGATTGGTCTTATCGATTTCTCCGGGAAATGGCCGAACCTGGCTAATGTATTGATGAGCACCGTTTTATCAATAATCCCGCTGCCCAGATTTGCCGGCTGAAGCTGTCCTGACGGCACTAAGAACCTCTGGCGCTGCTTGCTGCTGGCAAAGCCCTCCCTTTTCTTAAGCTCTAGGAACACGGGAGTCGTCCCCTGCTGGTCGGTAACAGCGCCGTACCAGCGGATGCGCACTTTATCCTTCTTGAAGTCGCCCGATGCCGACCGCATGTATTCATCAAGGTCGGGGGTGTCGAAGTACAGACTGAAGACTCGGTCTTTCGGATACTCTTTATCCGGACGGCAGACCTGCCTGAGAAAAGTATAGGCGAAGCCGATGTTCCTGGGTAGCACGTAGAATTTTCGTTCGAACCTCTGCGTTGGCGTAACCGTACTGGTCGCTGTCTCGTCAACTGATGTATTGGCTGCTTCTATTTCGATTACCTCCTGGTATATAGCATTATCCGGGGGTTTAGAAATTAAACCAGTCCACCATCCACATGCTGCCCCCGTTACCGCCACTGTAGCCGGTGCCGCTGGGCCTCTCCCCGGCAAGCTGCTGCCGGACCGACTCATACCGATTGATGATGAGGGTTTTCAGGCCGAGGGAGTTTGGCCCGAACCCGGGCTGGCGGGGTGGTTGTGGTGCCATAAGAGGACCAAAAACGTTCTGCAAGAACAACTCATAGGTGTTTTTTGACAAACCGGATTCCAGCTTCTCCAGGTCGTCGGGTGTTAATTCTCGGCCCATCAGTTCCCACAGCGAGTTCACCTGAAAATTCTTTTGCAGGAAGGAACTCTCGCCAAGGGGAATAAAGAAGGGCATCTGCGGTGAAGGTCCGCCGGCCATCCAGCCTTCGAATATGTCGGGTGGTCTCAGGTCTTCGGTAAGGCATCGTTCCCAGTCCTCGAAGGCGTAGAACATCTCGGTGTCGGCCTCGGCATACGGACGTACCATCTCTGCAAGCTGGTCGATTCGTGGTATGACCACGTCGAGGGAAAAAGGCCCGTCCAGTATTTCTTCCATATAGCCGCGATATTTATCCAGGTAGGGCTCGTGGGACAGCAGACGGTCTACCAGGGGATATCTGCTCATGGGACCGCCCGTCGGTTCGTCGATGTAGTAGTTGATAAGGCCGTCCTTTCTTATGCCGAGGTTAAAAGTCCCGAAGGCCATGTTCGTATCCCAGGGAATGACGTGAAATTTACCATTGACCTCGTATAGATAGTTGTTGTGGCCGATACCGATGTAGTTGTCCAGGTGTAGGATACACGCCGATACCGCGATAAATTTTAGTGCCCCTTCCACATCCAGTACTTTCTCGATTTCCTCCGGGAAGGTCTCGTCGGGTTCGTTATTGAGGACATCCAGGAACTTGAAAAGGGCTGAGTAATCCGGGTTGTTCTCATTGGTTTTCAGGGCCATTGCCTCGAGGTAGTTTCGTGCCATTCTCATTGGCGGAAGTCCGCGCGCCAAATTGCCCTCTAGCGGGGCAATGGGTACGTAGGCACTTACAAGGTCTTCCAGTTTGAGTGCGCGCAGGAGGTCAATCAGCGGGGCGCCGCCTATGTTGGTGTAAAGGACGGGGTCATGGTGGGGCTGTTCGGGAAAGAACGGTGAGGAGAAATCCTTATCGGCATCTTCCTCCGTCCAGTCCAGCCTTGCCACCATTAACTCGGGTTTATACAGGTTGCCGGAGGCATCCTCGAAGTGCCGCTGGAGGAATGCCTGGTCGACCATCTCGGCCATGGTATAGACCCCCAGATGGGTATCGTTTACCCACAGGTCAATTAGGGAAGCGCGTGGGGTGGGAATATCCATCTTCGCGAATATCTCGTAGGCAACGACCTCCCGGATGAGGGTGGGGTCGCTCCATCCGTTGTTGAGAAAGACCTTCTTTACTCCGTGGAACGTACGCACCCGGTTGAATATGTTGAAATCAACCGCCAGCGGCATGCGGGGACTCCCCCAGCCGACGGCCTGTCCCAGCGACGAGTTTCCCTTGGGCCTGACCCCGACGTCGGGTATCAACTCGTCTTCAAACCAGAAGTCTGCCGGCACGTACTGCTCCTCGAAAGCATTGGTCTGGCAGAATGACCAGTCTTCTTCCGTCATGACGATGCGCACTGTAGCGACGCGGTCGGTATAGAACGGATTTATCGAACTGTCCTGGGTTTTCCGGGATGAACTACTGGTGCATCCCGATATACCTGTCGCCATGACAATCACGACCATTAGCACCGTTAGGACTGCCTTGCTTTTTTCCCGCATTACTTCGCTACACAAAAAAATTCTATAGAGTATTACGCGGATAGCTAATATAGTCAAACGATAGAAGTATAATGTTAAAAGATTATCAAAAATGCGGTTGAAATACAAATAATGTGCCGTTTGGAGCCTGATTGTACGGCTTTTTGCCTTGATTTATATTCACCATAGCTGCCTGCCCTGTGTCGGTTCCCTTACGGCAAATTGTACTATCTGGGTGGTGGGAAAAACTCTGGCCTTAGATTTCCAAAGCCGGGTATCCGCATGCTGCCTTCATTGCCCTTGCCGTTATTGGTGCTCGCCCGCTCCCCGTCGAGCTGCTGGCGGATAGATTCGCTGCGCTCCCGCACAAAGGCTTTCAGGCCGATGGATAGTTGCATTCCGGGTACCGCTCTCCTGGGTCTGATGCCTTCCCTGAGATTCGTCTCGAAGTCTCTGGTGGAAAAAAACTTCAGTGTGTCGGCTTCAACATACGGACGTATCATATCGGCGAGTTCCTTAATCTTTGCCTCCATTACATCATATGAAAATGGATCGTTTATTAGTTCCGAGAGATACCCGTGATAGGTTTCCAGGCAGGAAGGTATGGATAATAGCCGGTAGACAAGTGGACGCTCAGCCACCGGTCCTGCCGTGGGTTCGTCGATTAAGAAGTTGATGATACCCTCGCGGTCAAGTCCCGCGTTAAATGTACCGAAAGCCATGTTCAAGTCCCAGGGTATGATGGTGAACTTGCCGTCGACTTCATAGAGATAATAGTTATGCCCGAATATTCCTGTGTAGTTATCCAGGTGCACCAGGACCGTGGACACGGCCAGGTATCGCAGCACCTGGTCTACATCCAGCACTTTCTCAATTTCTTCAGGGAACGTCTCATCAGGTTCGTTGTTCAGAATATCGAGCAGGCGGAACAGGTCGGTGTGGTTCGGCTTGTTCTCATTCGTCTTCAGTCCCATCTGCTCAAGGAAGTTGCCCTGCCGGCCTGGTAGCATAATGCCCCCCGGACGCATCATATCTTGTGGCGGCAATCCTTCTGGTGGTGCAAATCCTTCCGGTAGCTCCATACCTTCCGGTAGCATCATACCCCCCGGTAGCCCCTGAAGGCCTCTCGGAGCAGTAACCTCTTCTTCCGTTATTCCCTCCTGCCCGAGGGCCTGCATTATCTCGCTCAGCTTGCCGCCCCCCAGATTGACGTCCAGATTGCTGGCATCACTCTGCCCGGCTGGTGACTCCTCTATGTCTGCCTCGGTCCAGTTCAGGTAAGCCGCCGGCATTACCGGCTTGTATAGATTACCGGTGCCGTCGGCAAAGTGCTCCCGCAGAAAAGTCTGGTCAATCTGTTCCACCATGGTATACAGGCCGAGGTGGGTATCATTGACCCACAAATCAACGAAGGAAGTACGCGGCGTGGGGATATCCATTTGCGCAAACACGTCATAAGCCAGGACCTCGCGGATAAATGTCGGATCGCTGAAGCCGTTATTAAAATTCAACTTCTTGACCCCGTCCAGATTACGGGCCGAGTTAAAGAAATTCAGGTCGGCTTTCAGGCTGAATCTGATGGAACCGCTGCCAGATGTCGTCATAAGTGAGGAGTTTCCCTTAGGCCTTAGGGCTACGTCCTGTATAAGCTCTCCGTCGTACCACAGGTCTGCCTTGGCGTATTGCTCCGCCATTGCGTTTCTCTGCATGAACTCCCAGTCCTCCTCCGCCATGACAAAGCGCACGGTGACCACACGGTCTTCATAAAATGGCCCTGAATCATCTTCTACCTGCCCGGATATCTGGTCGCCGCATCCTGTCGGGATAATAGAAAGCACTATCAGCGGCAGCCCTAGCAGAAATAAGCCGGCGCCCTGGTATAATCCATTCTTGCCCACGGTTTGTTTATTGTCCCTACCATGTGGTTACTATCTTATTATAACCTATCGTTCAGTGTAGCGGAAAATTGTTAAGACATTGTTAAGACTCGCTTTCCCTCATCGCTTGTTCGGCCTGTGTTGTAATTCTGTAAAATATTGCTGTATTCTATTGTTAACAAGGGATGCTCTCCATATTGGTTTAGGTATTGACGGAGAAAGGAGCCGGGAAATGGCTGGAGGGTACATCGGAAAGCTGTTGTTCGTGGATTTGTCTTCAGGGGGGATAAAAGAGGAGGCGCCGGACGAGAGCCTCTATCGGGATTTCATTGGAGGTTATGGTATCGGGGCCAGGATTCTCTATAGTCGCCAGAAAGGCGGAGTCGACCCCCTGGGACCGGAAAATACGCTTGCCCTGATTACTGGCCCGCTCACCGGTACTCCGGCCACTCTTGGTTGCCGATACGTAGCCGTAGCTAAATCTCCCCTTACCGGCGGCTGGGGCGATGCCAATTCCGGAGGTCATTTCGGCCCTCATCTCAAGTTCGCCGGCTGTGACGGAATCTTTTTTACCGGTATTTCAGAGAAGCCAGTTTACCTCCTTATCGACAATGGTAAGGCCGAATTGAAGGATGCGGCTCACCTCTGGGGCAAAGACACCCTTGAAACTGAGGATAAACTCGAGGCGGAGTATAGCCCGGCGGCTAAAATCGTCAGCATCGGTCCGGCCGGGGAGAAACTCTCCCTCGTATCCTGTCTCATGAACCATAGAGCCAACGCTGCCGGACGCTCGGGACTGGGGGCAGTCATGGGTTCCAAAAAGCTCAAGGCGGTGGTGGTAAAGGGAGACATTAAGGTTCCTGTCGCCGATATCGAAAGGGCCAACAGGTTGAGAAAGGAGCATATAGCCGGGATAAAAGGGCCTGGCCTCGAAATCTTTCACAGGTACGGCACTGCCGTGCACGCCGGCGAATCGGTACATAGCGGCGACACGCCGGTGAAGAACTGGGGTGGCGTTGGCATCATTGAACTGCCTGATGTCTCTGATTTTGACAGGGATTTGATGGCTGCCGGTGTGGAGAGCCGGACCGGCTGCTGGCGTTGTCCTGTTGCCTGCCGCGGTAAACTTAAGGCAGGAGCCGGTGATTATCAATACCCGGCCGGCGCACACCGACCGGAGTATGAGACTATGGCCGCTTTCGGAGCGATGTGCCTCAATAATAACGCCGGGGCCATCGTCATGGCGAACCACATCTGCAATAGCTATGGGTTGGATACTATATCCACCGGGACCATCATCGCCTTCGCCATGGAATGTTATGAGCACGGCATCATCACCGGGGCGGATACCGATGGCATCGAGCTTACCTGGGGTAACCACCGGGCTATGGTAAAGATGACCGGGAAGATAGCTCGGCGGGAGGGCTTCGGTGATGTCCTCGCCGACGGAGTTAAGGTTGCCGCTGAAAGAATCGGCAGGGGCGCTGGGGAATTCGCGGTACACATCGGTGGTCAGGAACTCGGTCTGCACGACCCCAGGTTCGATTTTCCCTTTTTCAGGGGTAAGCCGACCGCTGCCAGATACCAGATGGATGCCACCCCTGGCCGGCACACGTCTGGTTTTGGACCCAGTCAGTTTCTTGATTATGTGGTTAATGCTGCCGGATTTTGCCTGCATAGTGATACCCTTGTGGATAATCCTGGTAAGTATCTGGCAGGATTCTTGAGCGCCGTGACCGGTTGGGAACGTTCCGTGGATGAGCTGCTCAAACACGGCGAGAGGATTGCCAATATAAGGCATGTCTTTACCCTGCGCGAAGGGATTAATCCTCGGGAACTCAGGGTGCATGGCAGGATAATTGGCCGCCCTCCCCAGAAAGAGGGCCCGCTGGGCGGTGTGTCATCGGATATTGAGACCCAGATAAACGAGAACCTTGACGCCCTGGATTGGGACCGGGTAACTACGAAACCGAGTAAGAAAAAATTGCTGGAACTGGGCCTTGACGATGTGGCTCGGGAGCTCTGGCCCGCGTAGAGTGCTCCCTGATTTGAGATTAGATAATATTCCTTATTTCTATACTAGGAGGTAGCAAGCACTATGAACAGTCTTGAGGGTAAGGTCGCTCTGGTTACGGGAGCGGCGAGCAAGAGGGGCATGGGACATGCTGTTGCCGTACGGTTGGCCAGAGAGGGAGTTGACGTAGTCGTTCTTGATAAGTATGCCGCGCCCCGAAGTATCTGGCCTGGAGACGAAGGATGGGGTGGACTGGATACTGTGGTTGACGAAATCAGGTCTCTGGGCAGGGAAGCCCTGGCTGTAGTCGCGGATGTCAGCAGCGGTAAAGCGGTGGACGAAGCCGTGGCCAAAGCCCTGAAAAAGTTCGGGAAGATAGATATACTGGTCCATTGCGGCGGTATTCGCGGCTCGATGACGACACCAATCGTAGAACTCACCGAAGAAGAGTGGCGAGCTATTCTTGATGTAAATCTTACCGGCTCCTTTCTCATTTCTAAGGCGGTAGCCGGAACGATGATACCCGATGGAGAAGGCAAAAAGATTGTGCTTTTTGGCTCGATGGCGGCAACCAAGGGGTACGCGGGAAGCGCTGGCTATTGCGCTTCTAAGCATGGTACCCTTGGACTTGCCAGGACTCTGGCGGCTGAGCTGGCGCAGTATAAAATTAATGTCAATATAATCAACCCCGGCGGCTTTAACACTAACCTGAGAGATGAAGCTATCATTAAAAGGGCCGGGGCTCAGGGTATAAGTGTGTCTGAAGCCATAGAGCAGGAGGCTAAGAAGCAGGGCCCGGGTCCCGGCATACCGCTGGGCCGACTCGGCGAACCCGAGGAGATTGCCGACCTGGTCTTGTTCCTGGTTTCTGACCAGTCTAAGTACATCACCGGCGAGGCCATCCTCATCGGTGGCGGCATCACGTAAAATATTCCTTCAGAGAGGTATATATTTGAACATGGAACCTGTAACAAAGGACTACTGGCAATATCTGTTCTCCCCCGATTCTATCGCTGTTATTGGAGCGTCCAACACGCCGGGGTCATGGGGATATAATGCTATGAAAGGTCTCCTCGGCGCGGGGGGCAGGCGTATTTATCCCGTCAACCCCAACGCTGATGAGATTCTTGGAGTCAAGGCTTACCGCAGCGTGGTGGATATACCGGATTCGGTTGATTTAGCCGTGATAGTTGTCGCCGAAAAGCTGGTTCCTGAGGTATTACGCGAGTGTGTCTCGAAGGCAGTCAAAGCGGCTGTTATTGTTTCGGCTGGATTCGCGGAAACGGGTGAGCCGGGACGGAAACTGGAAGCTGAACTGGTCGAGATTGCCCGCCGGGGAGGCATGCGCTTTATCGGGCCGAACAGCATGGGGCATGCCGATACGCGGTCGCAGCTGTCTACCTTTGGCCAGGCGGATAAAATGACTGTAGGGCCGGTAGCCGTTTTATCCCAGAGTGGTAACATGTGCCTCAAGATAGTTCGCCATCTGACGGCATCTGGCGTTGCTTTTAGCCAGTATATCAGTACCGGCAATGAAGCTGACCTGCGTATGGAAGACTACCTGGAATATCTGGCCGAAGACGATGACACCCGGATAATAGCCGCTTATATCGAAGGCCTGCGGGATGGGAGGCGTTTCTTGCGGCTGGCTAGAGAAATTACGCCTCGCAAACCCGTTGTTGTCGTCAAGGTAGGCGCCACTAAAGAGTCGGCCAGAGCCGTCATGTCCCATACGGGAGCGCTGGCTGGCGCTGATGAGGTCTACACGGCTGCCTTCAGGCAATCGGGAGTGATTAGAGTCGATGATGACGACGAGCTCTGTGATGTGGTGTTGGCGTTACTCAGTTGCCCTTTGCCCCGGAGCAACCGGGTTGGTATATTGAGTATCGGGGGTGGCCCGGCGGCATTGACTGCTGAAGCCTGTGAGAAGGAGGGGCTGGTAGTAAGTACACTTGAACCATCGACGGTGAGGAAGCTGGACAAATACTTGCCCCCGCGATGGTCCCGCCGGAATCCCGTCGATATGGCTGGTCCCAGTGCGGCTGAGTTCTCGGCGATAGCTGACCTGCTCTGGGCGTTGATAGAGGATGTAAACATAGACACTGTCTTTCTGCTGGCTCCGATAGTAATGGATAAGACTTTTCTTTCCAGCCGCATAGGTCTGGGTCCCGGGGAGATTAAGGCTTATAGAGAAAGGGAAGAAAGAAATATAAAGTTAATCCGTGAGAAGGTGGATGAATACGGGAAGCCGGTGGTTATGATGTGGCAAACACGCGGCATGGGTAACGACCCGGAGATCTCGTCCCTCTTCCGCAGGGAGAGAATTCTGGTCCACACTAACGCCCGCCGCGCCGCCAGGGTAATACGGCATTTGGTCTGGTACAGGCAGTATCTCGATGCTGCTGCGGGTAAATAATGTCCGCTTTAAGCCTTTTTACGGGTGGTTCTGATTATTCCTTCTGCTTCCAGGTCAGCGATTTCTTCGGATGTATACCCCAGTTTCAGGAGAATCTCCTCGGTATGTTCCCCCAGGAGAGGTGATGGACCCTGAGGATGCCCCGGACTCTTCTTTAATTTTACCGGTAGCCCCAGCATCTTCACTTCCCCGCGGACTGGATGATTTGTGGTGTAAATCATCTCGTTTGCCTCCATCTGAGGGTGGGCGCATACTTCCTCGTAGGTCAGGCAGGGGTCGCAGCGCATCTTCGCTTCCCTGAATATCTGCTGCCATTCGACCCTGGTCTTCTTGCTGAATGCCTCGTCCAGAAGCCGCCCTATCTCCTCCCTGTTCTCTCGCCTGACTTCATCATTTTCAAATCTGGGGTCTTTTGCCAGGTGCTCCACTCCCACTAGCTTGCAAAAGGCAGGCCACATAGGGCCGGTCCCGAAGATGGTCAGCACGTCCCCGTCCTTGGCCCGGAAGGGACCGAAGGGCGGCGTGCCGTAGCTCCTTCCTGACTTATATGGCATCCTTCCCCCTGTCAGGTATTCGGCAAACCCGCTGTATTGCATGTACAGCGCTGCGTCCAGATTGTTCACGGTTACTGCCTGTCCCATTCCGGTTCGCTCCCGCACGAATAAAGCTGTCATTACCGCATAGGCTACCAGCATCCCGCCGACATGGTCACAGGCGGGGAAAGGCATCATTTGTGGTGCGCCGCCCGGGTATCCCATGACACTGACGATGCCTGACATGGCCTGGCTCCACATATCTCCCCCGGCGCGGTGGGCTACGGGGCCCGTCTCGCCATAGCCGGAGAAAGAGCAATAAATGACTCTAGGGTTGATTTTAGATATTGCTTCGTAGCCTACCCCCAGCCTGTCCGCCACACCGGGACGAAAGCTCTGCAAAACAACATCGGCTTCTTTAGCAAGCTTCAGGACGATTTCCTTCCCCTTCTCCGTCCTGATGTCGATAGCCAGGTCCTTCTTGCCCCGGTTAAACGCCATCCACGAGGTGGTATCGGCGGCTCCGTCGGCTATTTTGGTGTCGAGTACGTCGTCCATTCCGGCGGGAAGCCCCAGCCTCTGCGCTTCTCCCTGTACCCTTTCCACCTTGATTATTTCGGCTCCCATATCGGCCAGCATCGTTCCGCCGAAGGGTGCGGCTACGGCGATACTGAAGTCCAGGACTTTTATACCTTCCAGAGGATATACCATAATTCGCCTCCTCCGTATTACTCAGCCCAGCAGCCCGATTACTTCTCTGATATCATCAACCTGCTCGAGTTGTTTAATTCGTGCTATTACTCTGTCCATTTGCTTATTGGACAGTGGCTTGACCGACCATGAAGCGCAATCTCTGAATTTTCTCTCGTAGGCGCTGAAGGGCAGCGGTATTTGAGCGCCGCCCGGAGAAGAGGTTTGCTCGGTATAGGTCTCCCCCTGCGTGGTTGTTACCCTGACTTTCGCCGGTTCCACTCTCTTTGACCCGACCAGGTTCTTATCTACCTCGATACGCACTTTACTTGAGACCTCAAGAATGTCCCGACTTTTAATAGCCTCTTCGGTAAAATCCCCGATACCGGCCCGTCCTCTCGCGATAACCACGGCCACGGCCCATGGTATGCTGAACTGCGAATCGACCGGATTTTCCGGGCGGCTTCTTTTTTCAAGGGGATGTAACAGAAAATTGGTCTCGTCCTGACAGAATATCGTGATTTCCTGCACGTCTTCAGCTTTGATACCGTGCTTGTTCACCAGCGATAACGCCACGTCAACGTAACTGTGAGTGCCTTTACAGCATGGATACGGCTTCATGGTGACGTTTATGCCTTCAAAACGCTCTCCCAGGTCCGCCGTCAGTGGTTTGGGGTCGTACTCTCCCTTGTGGTAGAGGTTATACAGTCCGACTTCTCCTTCGAGGCAGTCTTTAGCACCTGTAATGCCTTTTTCCGCCATCAAGGCTGCGGTTATCCCTCCCCTGGCCGCGAATCCCGGCCCCATCCTCTTCGTCAGTGCGCCCTCAGTGACGCACTGCCCGTTGCCACTGCACTGGTGATAGGCTATACCCAGTGCATTGACCAGTTTATCTTCATCGAGCCCCAGTATCCTCCCGGCGACTCCGGCGGCAGATAAATAGCCATACAGTGCGGTAAGGTGCCAGCCGGCTCCGGGATGTCCACCGACCGGTGCAGTTTTCAAACCTAGCCGAAACGCTAGTCCCAGTCGGCACATCATATCGACTCCCAGGGCGACTGCCGTGATAAATTCCCGCCCGCTCAGTTTACCTTTACGCTCGGCTACCGCCAGGCAGGTCGGTACTATCACCACCGAGGGGTGCGTTGGACCGTCACCGGTATCGTCGTAGTCCAGAGCATGGCCCATGGTAGCGTTCACTTGGGCCGCGTTTGGTGCCGGCACCTTATGCCCGTAACAGAGTACCGTGCTCTC
>JAUWYU010000171.1 GCA_030615655.1 Dehalococcoidia bacterium | reverse complement strand
GCCCATATGAAGTATGGTGGTTTTAACGATTGGCGGGGCGGGGGCAGGTTTTCCGGGAGGATTACCGCCACCTTTGTCATGGCGGGAGCCATTGCTAAGAAGCTCTTGGAGCTAATCAACGTCGAAGTTGTCGCTCATACCGTTGAAATCGGCGGCATAACAGCGGCGGTCAAGGATTTCGATGAAATAAAGAAAAAGGCCGGGGATGACCCGCTGCATTGCGCCGACCCCACTGCCTCAAAAAAAATGAGTGAGCTTGTCGCCAGGGTGAAAGAAGAAGGCGACAGCCTCGGTGGGGTCGTTGAAGGCATCGCCCTTAATGTGCCGGTCGGCCTGGGAGAGCCGGTCTTTGATAATCTGGACGGGGACATGGCCAAAGCCCTGCTGGCTATCCCGGCGGTTAAGGGGGTTGAGTTCGGGGCCGGCTTCGCGGCCGCCCGAAAGAGGGGGTCGGAAAATAACGACCCGTTTACCGTTAAAGATGGCAGGATATTGACGGAGACCAATAATGCCGGCGGCATACTCGGCGGCATCAGCAGCGGTATGCCGGTAGTGGTCAGGGTTGCTATCAAGCCGACGTCTTCCATAGCCGGCGAGCAGGAGACGGTGGATATTCAAAGAATGGAGAAAACCAGTATCAACATCGGGGGGAGGCACGATGTCTGCGTCGTACCGAGGGCGGTAGCGGTGGTCGAAGCGATGATGGCGGTAACCCTTAGCGACTTCACCATGAGAGCTGGTCTGATTCCGAGGGTAATAAAATGAATCTGGAAGGTTTGAGAAAAAAGATTGACGAAATAGACGCCCGGATAGTCGAGCTTATTGGTGAAAGGCAAAGTATATCTGAGAGAATCGGGCGGGGCAAGAAGGAAACGAGCAAGCGCATTGAGGATAGAGAAAGAGAGCTCGCGGTTCTGAAAAATGTTAGGAGCATGGCCCGTGATAAAAACATAAGCCCGAGCGATATAGAAAATATCTACCGGCAGATAATAGATGCCAGCAAGAAGATTCAGGGGGTAGCCGTCGCTTTCCAGGGTGAACCGGGTGCTTATACCGAAGAGGCCGCCCTCCGCTTCTTCGGGAAATCAACCGAGGGTCATCCTTACGAGAGTCTTGATGAAGTTTTTGAGGCTGTGGAGGTGGGGGATGTGCCTTTCGCCATGGTTCCTGTCGAGAATTCACTGGAGGGTAGTATCACCAGGGCGTATGACCTCCTGCTGGATTCGCCCCTCATGGTTTGTGGTGAGACGGAGCTTCGCATCAGCCACTGCCTGATAGCTAATGCTGGAGCCGGATTGGACACCATAAAAACGGTCTATTCTCACCCGCAGGCCCTCGGCCAGTGCCGCAGTTTTTTAGGCCACCTGAACTGCGAGCTGATACCTGCCTCCGACACGGCGGGCAGTGTCAGGATGATAAAAGAGCAGAGGCTGCTGGACAGTGCCGCTATTGCCGGCGCCGGGGCCGCTGAAATCTACGGGATGAAGATAATCGCCAGGGAAATAGAAGACAACCCGCATAATTTCACCAGGTTTTTTGTCCTGTCTAAAGAAGATTCCCCGCCCACGGGTAACGACAAGACCTCCATCGTCTTCTCGCTCAAACATAAGCCGGGGGCGCTGTACGACTGCCTCCGGGAGTTTGCTTCGAGGGAGATAAACCTGACCAAGCTGGAGTCCCGCCCCACGCGCCACCAGCCGTGGGAATATAACTTCTACATGGACTTCTCCGGGCATCGCGAGGAAAAGGGTATCAGTGAGGCTTTAAAATCGCTGGAAGAGCACGCCGTTTTCGTGAAAATCCTGGGGTCGTATCCTAAAGCGAGGTAGCTACAACAGTATAGCTACTCCGCTTAATACAATCCGAAGATAAAATCAAGGTTGATTTGCCGCGTGTAACCTTTTTGTTGTTATTCACCACTATATAGTATAAGGCTTGATAACGGGTGCGTCTGTGGAAGAGAGAACAGATATCGAACTGGTGGCGCTGGCACGTAATGGTGACAAGGACGCCTTCGGTCTACTCGCGCAGCGATATCAGATGGTTGCCCGGCGGTTCGCAATGCGATTGGTTGCGAATGAGGACAGCGCGCAGGAGCTGGCGCAGGAGGCAATGCTCCAGGCCTATCTCTCACTCGACCGCCTGCGTGACCCGACGCGGTTTAAGAGCTGGCTTTGCGGCATTGTTTTGAATGTCTGCCGGAGTCGTTTACGCGACCAGAAGATAGCCTTTTTCTCTTTAGAAGCGATTATGCACGGTCTGCAATTTTTCCCCGCCCCTTTTTCCACCCCGGTTTTAACACCGGAGAAGATTGCCGAGGAAAGGGAGCAATATCAAACCGTACTGAACGCGGTGAATGCACTCTCTCCGAGCGATAGAGATATTATTTTATTGTTCTATTACGCTCAATTGAGTTTACCGGAAATTGTGTCAATGATGAATATCCCGGCAGGCACGGTCAAAGTGCGCCTGCACCGCGCCCGCCAGCGACTTAAGACCGTGCTGGAGGAGCATTACCCGGAAATTATACCGCGTGAAAAAAGGAGGAAGAAAATGATAAAGGTTACTATCGCTGATGTGGTTAAGGTGGAACCAAAGGACGAGGAGGTACTGCCTTATTATGGACCTCATCATGTTATCGTGCTTTATGACGAAGCAGGTAGACGCCTGCTGCCGATATGGATAGGTGCCTTCGAAGGAGAGGCGATTGTGGCCGGACTAAGCGATTTTGCCACGCCCCGACCATTAACGCACAATTTTTACTCCAGTCTTCTTCAGGCAGTCAATGCCCGGGTGGAAGAGGTGCATATAGTGGCATTGAAAAAGGCCACCTTTTATGCGGTTGTAAAGATGCGTTGTGGCAAAAAGACGAGTGAGGTTGACGCGCGCCCGAGTGATGCCATTGCGCTCGCGGTCCTCAACGATGTTCCTATCTTTGTCGCCGAAGATGTACTCGAAGCCACCGGGGTAGCTATCCCAAAGGCCGTCAAAGGCTCACCGACACGCCAAGGGGTGGAAAAAATCATCAAAGGGATGGAAGAAAGGTGGCGTCAATATCAGGCCCAGTTGAGTCAACAGATAAAGCGATTCCAAGAGTTATCTAAAGAAGAAACAGCTAAAAGACATGAGGCATTTATAGCTTCAATTTTTGGTGAATAGACACAACGTCGGCGGGCAGTCAATTGAATCGGACTACATATCAAACATCGGTACGATTTTCCCGACCTTGGCTGGCTCCTGTTCACCGGTGGTCGGGTCGGTGGGCGAATGGATGTTGTAGATATAGCCGTTGTCCCCGTAGCGGCCGTTGCTGTTATGTTTCAC
>JAUWYU010000146.1 GCA_030615655.1 Dehalococcoidia bacterium | reverse complement strand
CTACCCTGAGCGACTACCCTGATGATATCGAGCAGGTATTCAGGCTCAGTGTCTTTGGTCAGGCAGGCGCTGGTGCCGCTTTTTATGGCCGCAAAGAGTCGCTCCTCCTCGTGGGTTTCCATAATCAGAATCACGGCTACTGAAGGTAGACTCCGCTTGATGCGGCGAGTTATCTCAGGGCCATTGAATTTGCCATTTTTCATGCTCAGGATAGCTATGTTGGGCGGGTTGGCTTCGATAAGAGCAAAAGCCTCATCGTTACTGGTTGTCTCACCAGTGACCTCAAAATCGTCCTCACCCGAGAGAATGAAGTGGATGCCTTCTCGGAAGAGAACCTGCGGGTCTGAGAGAAATACTTTTACTTTTTCCATGTTCAGTACTTTCCTATTACTATAGTACTAAATTGTCTAGTACAAATGTAACATAGATTCATAAAGATGCGTCTAAGAATCGTAAAGATTTCATAAAGATGTCGTAAACTTTTAATAAAGAATAAAGTGAACCTGTGAGGTAAAGTAGGAGCTGAACATGCACGTGAGGGTATGAACGAGAGTAATGGTGAAGGCGATTATTAGCAGACAGGCGGGTGCTTAGGAAGTGGTCGGCCGGATAAATTTGTAACCGATGCCGTGCTCGGTGACAATGATGCTGGGCGATTCAGTATTGTCTTCCAGTTTCTGTCTGAGGTGCTGGATGTGTACCCGGAGCAGGTCTCTGGCGTCAACGTATGTGTCTCCCCAGACCTTGGTGAGCAGACTCTCATGGGATAGTATACGTCCTTCGTTCCTGATTAAATAGTAGAGCAGCTTCCTTTCCGTGGAGGTGAGCTTAATCGGTTCCCCGTCCAGTAAGACTTCGTTGCGGTTAAAGTCAACCGAGAGTTTGCCGCTGGTAAAGGGGCGTTCTTCATCGGTCACGGGCAGTCCCTGGGCACGGCGTAAAACCGCCTGCACCCGGGCTATAAGCTCGATGTGGCTGAAGGGTTTGGTTATATAGTCATCAGCGCCCAGCTCCAGGCCTTTGGCGACATCGGTATCCTCGCCTCTAACTGTCAGCATGAGCACCGGCACATCGCTGAAGCGGCGTATCTCCCTCAGAACGCCGTAGCCGTCCATGTCCGGCAAGCCAATATCAAGGATGACAACGTCAGGGCTCTCGGTTTCAACAAGTCCCACTCCCTTGTTGCCGCTTTCTGCTGAAATTACGTTGGTGCCGCTCCAGCGCAGCTGAAAACATAGAGAAACAACCTCAATAATCCCCGGGTCATCTTCAATAACCAGAACCTTCATACTGCTCCTTAATGCTCCATACTGTATTATATGGCATGCCGTGGTAGAAAGAAAGCAAAGGTGCTGCCTTTACCCGGTTCGCTCTCCACCCAGATTTTACCTCCGTGGAGCTCCACTACCTGCTTGGCCAGGGCAAGTCCCAGGCCCAATCCCGGGTGGCTTTGCCTGTCAGCAGTGAGGCGGCTGTAAGGTTGAAATAATCTGGCTTGCTCTTCTCTAGCGATGCCGATGCCGTTATCATGCACCTCTATCACCAGGCCGGTATCCTGCTTGCGGACTTTCAGGGAAATGTTGCCCCCTTCCGGGGTGAATTTGATGGCATTATTCATCAGATTGAGCACTACCTGCTCCAACCTATGTCCGTCTCCATGAATGATGGGGAGGGAATCGGGGAGGTCCGTATTAAGATTTTGTCCCTTGCCCTGGAGAAGCGGGCTGATTTGCATACAGGTCCCCAGAATCAGTGACTTCATGTCTACCGGCTCAAGTTGTAGCTGGAGTTTGCCACTCCCGGTCTTGACAATATCCATGAGCTCGGCCAGTCTTGTCTCTAGGGTATTGGCATTTTGGATAATGGTTTGACTCAGCTTCTGGCAGGACTCATCTGCGGTGGTTTGAAGTTCCTCGGCCAGTAAACCAGCCGCGGCAATAATGGAGGTCAGGGGTGTCTTAAGCTCATGGTTGAGGGTGTCAATGAACCTCAGCCATTCTTCTTCTTTGGTTTCCATAAGGACTGTTCTTCCTATGTCCGCACTTATGGGCAATGGATTTAATTAAAATGTAGCACTTTTCGGGCGGTGTATCAAGTATTTCAGTCCACTAATTGGGGATGGTATGCCTCATTCTTCGGCGAGGGTTAATATGACTGATAAAAGCGGTGACTCAGTGGAGACTCTATTTAGTCATTCCCTTGGCGATGCTCTTTAAGAGGCTGAGGATGCCGATGACGGCACGCTGTACTTCAGCAGGCTCTTCAGATAGCATCCTGGCTACATAGGGGTCCAGTTGTCGGCTGCTGTAACGTGTACCACTCTCTTCAGCTACGCTCGGTGTCTGGGGTGAAAGAAAGCCGGCGAGGGTAAACAGTTCATCCTCATCAAAGCCTAGAGGCTTGGCGATTTTGCGCAAAATACGCGCCGATGGAAAGCGTTCGCCCCTTTCTATGCGCCCCAGATGTGACGATGACACGCTCGATTCCATAGCGAGTTCTTGCAGTGTCAGCGGTACCGTTATTCTCTGCTGCTTAAGTATTCTGCCTAAATCGTTATCTGAGTAATCCATAATACTGTCATTATAATTTGCCAAATGGCAAATGTCAACCCTTTGCAATACTTGTCTCTGGCAAGCTGTCCATATTTAAGCCTTTTCTTATTGTGAAATTATTTCCTTGACGGACTAAGGTGCTCTATATATAATTATGACGGCAATAAAGAATTTTTGCAACCGGGTTCAAGCTGAGGGGTGTTTTTAAATAGATAGTCCGTCTCGGCTTTTTCTTGTGTTCAGGGGAAGGGTTTAGAGATATGACTGGCAATTATGATGTTATCATCGTCGGTGGTGGTCCGGCAGGCATCTTCGCGGCTCTGGAGCTATCTCAGGCGTCTGGCCTGAGTGTTCTACTTATCGAGAAGGGTAAGGATATCAGTGAGCGCCAGTGTCCGGTGCGAGATACGGGTAGTTCCTGCATCGAGTGTTTGCCATGTAACCTGGTTTGTGGTCTGGGTGGGGCCGGTGCATTCAGCGATGGCAAGCTGGTGCTCTCATCGCACGTAGGGGGGCAGCTGGGGGATTATCTCGGTGAAGACAGAGTTGACGTCCTGATTAAATATGTGGACGATTTATACCTCAAATTTGGCGCTTCGGAAAAGCTTTATGGCTACGGCAGTGAGGTTGATGAAATCAGTCGTAGAGCCAGTCTGGCCGGACTGCGCCTGATACCAACGCCGCTTCGCCATATGGGGACCGAAAACTGCTATTCAGTGCTTAAGGCTATGCAGGATTACCTCGCTCCCAAGTTGGAATTTAAACTTGATGCGATGGCCTCGACGGTGCTGGTAGATAACGGTAAGGTCAGGGGTGTGGAAACCGAGGATGGAGACACGTTTCTCTGCCACTACCTTATTCTGGCGCCGGGCAGGGAGGGAGCCGACTGGTTGTCCCGGGAGGCTGGCCGACTTAATCTGACGATGCATAACAACCCAATCGATGTCGGCGTCAGGGTAGAAATGCCGGTAAATGTCATGGAAGAATTGACCAGCGTGCTGTATGAGGTAAAGCTGGAGTACATGTCGAGGAGTTTTAATGACCGTATCCGGACATTCTGCATGTGTCCGGCCGGTGAGGTTATTGTGGAGTCTACCGGCGGCAGTGACCCCGTGGTTACGGTTAATGGACATAGCTATGCCGGTCGGAAGAGCGGCAATACCAATTTTGCTCTGCTGGTAAGCACTGATTTCACCTGGCCTTTTAATGAGCCGATTGCCTATGGCAAATATCTGGCCAGGCTGGCCAATCTTCTTGGCGGTGGGGTGCTGGTGCAGCGTCTGGGCGACCTTCTGGAAGGTCACCGCTCCACCCCGGAACGTATTGAGAGGGGTCTGGTTGAACCTACTTTGAAAAGCGCTGCCCCGGGCGACCTCAGCTTTGCCCTTCCCTATCGCCACCTTACCGACCTGGTAGAGATGCTGGAGGCTATGGATAGGCTGACCCCGGGCGTGGCTTCTCCCGATACCCTGCTCTATGGAATCGAAGTCAAGTTCTACTCCTGCCGACCCCAGCTGAACTCCTGCCTGG
>JAUWYU010000164.1 GCA_030615655.1 Dehalococcoidia bacterium | reverse complement strand
TGGTGGTTCCGGCCGCATGGTGCCAGCCGTCCGGCGTCCACACACTTCTCCAGAACATCATAAGCTACCGGCTTGTCTTGGAATCTCCTTATTGACCGTCGCTTTGTTGCCGTTTCGTAGACATCCACGAAAGCACCTCCTCGATTTATTCAGTTGCCATTCATGCTCGCCAATTGCTGAAGCTTCCGCATCATTGCTTCCCAGTGGGTCCCCCGCCAGTAGATGCGGCGGCAGGCGGGACAATCCATGTACTGGCTATGTGTCTTGTACACGTAAGGGGGCACGCGGTCTTTCACCTCTTCCGGGCTCCTCTCTACCAGGCACTCGTTGCACTCCAGGCAGATTGTGAACGGTCGGAACTGACCACTCAGGTTCAGGGTATTTATTAACTGCTGTATCTGCCGCTCCGGGTCCTCGCTTTCAATCAGGACCGCCTTAAGCCGTCCGTTGTTAATAACCCGTCTCTTCATAATTTCGGTATCTCGCGTCAATATTACTCTGCCTTCGGCCAGAGCCTGTGCCACCATATGGGAGTCATCGTTGCCATTAAAGAACAGGCTGTCATAACCCATCATCCTCAGCCATTTTGCCAGCTTACCTACATTATGGTCAACGATAAACCGTATCTCGCTCATGGAACCGCCTCCACAATCCTTACAACTCTATTCGCATCCCCTCGTAACCAAGATGAATTGTAGTATTTATTGCCCTGGCAACCTCGTCGATTTCGGCTTTTATTCCCTTTTCGTCCAGGGGATTCATGTGCACCGTTACTACCTGCGGCAGGTAACCTTTTTGGTTACGGAAGCTTTCCAGCTCCGGCTGGAGCAGACTCGGGGTGAGGTGCCCGGATTGAAGGGCGAACTCATTATACTTATTAAGGGCGGTAACCTCGATGATAAGCAGGTCTGGTGATATCTGTCGCCAGCAGTCGGCCAGTCCTGGCCCGGTATCCGATGTATAGAACGCCGTTTTACCGTCTGTGGAGGTAATCTGGAGACCGACGGTGGGTACTGAGTGATTTACCGGAAGCGGCAGCACACTGTAGCCATGAATTGATTCACTCCTGCCGGGTACTATTGTCTTAAACTGTATTGCCGGCTTCTCCGGGGGGCTTTCCATGAAATTCGGGTAAAGGATGCCATTAAGCAGGTGCGCCGCCAGAGCCTCGTAAACCGGCTGGGTAGAATAGACTTCTATAGTATTCTCATGCAGTAGGAAATTCATGCCGAGGGCCGGTATATCCCTGATATGGTCGCAATGCTGGTGGGTGAGCAGGACTGCCTTGAGTTTTTGCTGTGCCGCGAAGCTCAGGCTGGATGTAAGCGCGCCAGCCTCTATCGCCAGGACATCATCAATTAGCAGGCAGACATGCCTGGAGTCCTGTGATTCTATGTTATGGGCGCCTAAAAATTTAATTTGCATGGTCGTCACCTCTCCTTTTAGGGGAGTTTGCTTACATCAGAGTAGCATATATCATATTTCTATCGGGGCGTTGGCTTCATAAGTTATTACATAGACAGCGGTGGCATTAGAAAGCTCACCAGCAATACTGGCACTTATTCCGACAATTCTTACTCCTTTATCCTGTAACTTTCTCAAAATTTCGTTGATACTGCGAGAATCCTTTTTTTCATCAAATTTTCCACTTGCACTTGAAAACGTAGCCAATTGCACAAACATACTCATTTGATACCTCCTCCTTTTCTAACCTAAAATTAGGAAAGGGTTAAATTTTGTTTCGTAATCATAGGTGTCAATAGCTTCTCTTCGCTTCAGCCAGTTGACAATAGCATAGGTTGCCGGGGTACATATGGCTTCGATGGCCGTCTTGGCCAGCCAGTGATGCAGTATCATTGTCGGTATAGGTGAAGATGTGCCGACGAAGGCCAGGGTAATAAATATGGAGGTGTCCAGACCCTGACCTACTACCGTTGAGCCGATGGTTCGACTCCACAGCCAGCGTCCCCGTGTCAGTATTTTCATCCTGGCCAGTATGAATGAATTGACGAACTCGCCGGCCAGGTAGCCGAAGAACGAGGCGGCCAGCAGTTGTGGCGTACGTCCTAGAATGCTTATATAAGCCTCTTGGTCTCCCCATACAGCGACCGCCGGAGGTAGTAACTGCCCCACCCAGACAAAGAAGACGAAAATAAGGTTACAGATGAAACCGAGCCAGATGACCCTTCTCGCCACGCGGTAGCCATAGACCTCGGTAAGAACATCGCCGAAGATATAACTCAGGGGAAACACGAATATGGCGGCCGGCAAAGTAAACGTACCGAGACTGATTACTTTAACAGCAGTGATATTGGCGGTGATAAGGCAGGTGATAAAGACGGCGATAATTATCACCAATCGGTAAGAGATGTTCATTTCTTATATCCAGCGTTGGCGGCGGAAGAAATAGAGCATACTGGCAATAATAATTACGATGATGATAAATACGAATAAAGGCGAGTATGGAGAATTTTCGAAGGGGCCCAGCGGTATGTTCATACCGAAGATACTGGCGACTACTGTAATCGGCAGCAGAATGGTGGCAATCACGGTCAACATTCGTATGACCTCATTGGTTCGGTTGGTAGCCAGCGAGTCGTGGGTGTCATTCAGCCCTTCAATTATCTCCTTGGACTCATCCAGGGCATCCCATATTTTATCCACGTGGTCAATCATGTCGCCGAAGTAAACCGCCAGGTCCATGGAGGTGAAACGCCGTATTTTGGGTTCGAGGGTGGCAACAACCGCCCGCATGGGCCAGATGATGCGGCGAAAGGCAATCACGTCACGCCTGAGAGTGGATATATCTCCGATGGCTCGGGGCATGCCCCGACTGGTAAAAATGTTGTCCTCGGTCTTCTCAATATTGGCGCTAATCTTGTTTATGATAGGCAGGCAGTAGTCGACGAGCCGGTCAATGATACGGTAGAGAAGATGACCAGTACCCTGGCTGAAATGTTCCTCACGTGCGTCTTCATTGAGCTCGCAGTCGCGGAACAACTTTACCAACGGCTTGAGCTCACCCTTATGCAGGGTAATCAGGTATTTCTCGCCAATAAAGACAGATAGCTGGCTGGGGTTGGTTACGCGAGCCTCAACATTGTACACGGGGAAATGGAAGACCAGAAAAATATAGTCTTTGTATTCGTCTATTTTAGGACGCTGTATACGGCTGAGGCAGTCATCCAGGTCCAGGGGATGGAAGGGATATTTTTGGGCCAGATATTCCGTCTCGCGCTCGGTCGGCCGTACAATGTTAACCCAGGTCACATCACCCCAGGTAACCGTCTCTATGTTCAGTGGTTTCTCTTTTTCTTTTTCCTTGACCTTTGCCTTGACCTTTGCTTTCGCCATAGCAAATTACCTCTCAGTCAAAAGTCTTAATGTATTTTAGCACAATTATTGCCCGATAGCACCTGGTCTGATAAACTAAAAACAGCTCTTTAGAGAAATTAAAGATGAAAGCCAAGACAGGACCCGGTGTCTGGGACAGGTTTAGAATCGGTCTGAAGAAGTGG
>JAUWYU010000061.1 GCA_030615655.1 Dehalococcoidia bacterium | reverse complement strand
CTGTCCTTCCCTGAGAGCGTTGAGGATATACTGAATATCGGTGCTGCTCATGCCGAACCGGTGCAGGGTGTGGCGTATCATCTCCAGGCTACCCTCGAATAAGGGCAAAACAAGCTCGGTAACGCCGATGCCCTTTAGAAGCTCGACGTCGGCATCCCGGTGGACCCTGGCCACGATATCAATCCTGGGATTAATTCTCAGCGCATTCCGGGCGGTCAATTCCACAGCGACATAGTCAGGGATAGCGCAAATAAGAACACGAGCCCTATCCAGTTGAGCATGGGCAAGTATTTCCGGATTACTGGCATCACCATAGATGCAGGGGACGCCGCGGGCACGCAACCTGGAAATAACCTGAGGGTCAAGCTCGATAACCAGATAGGAGAATTTTTGCTTTTCCAGGACCTGGGCTACCCGACTGCCAATGGCGCCGTAACCGCAAATCACGGCATGCCGCGACATCTCTAACGACGTGGTCTGCCAATCCGAATCTACGCGGACGGACAACTGCCGGGCAAACCACTCCTTCTGGCTTAACCACCGGTAAATGGAAGAGTTCATACTTATCACGAAGGGAGTCAGCAGCATGGTAATAATAGCCACCGCGACTGTCAGATTGTAGAGCTCCCCAGATAGAATTCCAGACTTAACACCCATCATGGCAATAATAAAGCTGAACTCGCCTACCTGTATCAGACCCGTACCGACCATGAGCACGGTCTTGTGACCATAGCCGAATATTCGTGTAATTGCGGAGCAAATGAGGAATTTGACCAGCATTACAACCATTACCACGATGATAATGACTCCCAGATTATCACCGATAAAGCTCAAATCGGCAAGCATGCCGAGAGAAACGAAGAAAAGCGCGGCGAAAGTATCACGCAGGGGCAGGATATCAGCGAAAGCCTGCCGGGCGAAGCCAGACTGGCTGATGAGAAGGCCGGCAGTAAAAGCCCCGAAGGCCGCAGAGAGTTCCAATTTAACAGTACCAAAGGCCGCCGCAAGGCAAACGACGACTACCGTCAGCATGAATAACTCCCGGGAGCGCTGTCCAGCTACTTTCTTGAGAAACCAGGGTAGTACCCAGATACCCAGGACAAACATCAGTCCGATAAACCCTACTGCCTTCAAGACAGCTAATCCCAACGATACCCATAGCTCTCCCGCTTCGCCGCCTATGGCCGGCATGATGACCAGTATAGGTACCACACTCAGGTCCTGCACCAGAAGGATACCGAGCATGATACGACCGTGCGTGGTATCAAGCTCACCCCGCTCCATGAGCAGTTTCAGCACTACCATGGTGCTACTGAGGGCGATGATAAAACCAAAGAATACCGCGCCCGTATTGCCTAATCCCACCAGTTTACCCAATCCAAAACCGGCCGTCGCCGAAAGCAGTATCTGGGCTATGCCGCCGATGACGGCAATCTTACCCATTCGCAGGACTTCTTTAAGGGAGAATTCAAGTCCGATGGCAAATAATAAGAGGACAACACCTATTTCGGCAAGAGAGTTGATAGTTGCAGTGTCCTGAACCAGACCGAAACCAGGACCGATGGCAATTCCCCCCACCAGATAGCCCAGAATAATAGGGAGCCGCAGCCAGCGAGCCAGCATACCGCCGGCTACAGCTGTAACCAGTACAATGAGCAGGTCTCGACCGATATCTAACCCTTCCACAGAATGCTCCTGAACAGGGGCGGAGTAATATCGTTATTTTAGCATGTATTTGGAGAAAAGCGCAGTAGTTAAAAAACACAGGTACGAGGATAGGTTCACGATATCAGAGGAAGCTCAAAGTACCAGCCCTTTATGTCCGTCCTTTTTTCCTGGCGGCAAGCTGGATAAATATGCCGACGAAACTGAGAACGGCAAAGATTATAAAACCAACCTGCACACTTGTCAGGAAAGCCGGGTAGTACTCAGGGGTAATCTCCGCCTGGCCGATGTACACTGAGAACAGTGTCATCACAATGCCCATGCTCAGCATCATCCCGATTGACCGCATAGTGGCTACGGTACCTGACGCTACCCCCAGAAATTTATTGTCCACAGAACTCATTACCGCATTGGTATTCGGCGACGAGAACAGGCCGGTGCCAATACCGTAGACAGCCAGACCAGCGATAATGAATCCCAGAGCAGTGTCATCACTTAGAAAAACGAACAGCAGGAGCGCCACACAGGTAAAAACCAAACCAACCGAGGCAACCAATCGCGGTTCTATCCTGTCAGAAAGCCTGCCGGCAATCGGCGCAAAGACGGTCATAACAACCGGCGAAACTACCGTAATCAAACCCGCAGTCTGCGGAGAAAATCCTCTGGTATACTGCAAATAGAGGCTTAACAGGAAAGCCATAGCAAAAGCAGAGCAATAATTTATCAGTGTCGCCATATTGGAGAAGACGAAGGATGCATTCTTTTTGAAAAGGTTCACGTTAAATACGGGGCTTGCCACTCTCGGCTCCCACCGGACAAATGCCAGCAAACATAGTACACCCAGCACAACGAGGACTACGCCCAG
This sequence comes from Dehalococcoidia bacterium, assembly GCA_030615655.1. Classification (GTDB taxonomy): domain Bacteria; phylum Chloroflexota; class Dehalococcoidia; order Dehalococcoidales; family RBG-16-60-22; genus JAUWYU01. Next base: position 5,588 of record JAUWYU010000061.1, on the reverse strand, counting down.
CACGGTTGTCAGCACCGTAAAGCCATACATCACCAATACGACTGAAAGACTGAAGGCTATGGCACCAACAGTATCAAATTTTTCGCCTCTGGCCTCAGCCCACTCCCCTTTCAACCCCCAGAGAACAAGAATAACAACCACCAGGCCCAGAAAGGCACTGATAAAGAATATACTTCGCCAGCCAAGCTGCTGCGTCAGCACGCCACCAAGAAACGGGCCCATCGAAAGCCCTAAATAGGTTGCAGCCATATTCATCCCGATAGCCCGGCCCCTTTCTTCAGCAGGGAACACCGAGGTCAGTATGGCTACGGCAATACCTACTGTCATAGCACCGCTAACCCCCTGAAGAACCCGGAATGAAATAAGCAAAGCCGCCGAGTTAGAGATTGCACAACAAAAAGATGAAAATGTGAAGAGCACCATGCCATACAGGAAAATTTTCTTCCGGCCATGTATGTCGGCTAATCTTCCAAATGGGACCAAAAACGCCGCTGACGCCAGAAGGAAACAGGTGGCAACCCAACCCAGTAAAACCGCCCCCATGGAAAATTCTTCCGCCATAGTTGGGAGGGCAATATTGACGGCAGCCACCATAAACGGCGAAATGAAAACAGACATCGCCGTGATTAATAACGTGACTTTCCTACCTGCGCCAACACCCATGCGGTCTGCCATATTATTCAACACTCCCGGTTTAAACAAGCAGACATTCCCATGCCAATGATCGAGGTGTGGATTAAGTAGAATAAAAGACTCAGTGAAAGGCTAAACGACGGACTCTACTTTATCCAGTTCTCCGGCCTTTTCCCCGCTTTCGACCGGCGGCATCGGCGCCGGAGATATCTGCAGTCTGAAGCCACACTGGAAGCAACGCTTGCCCTCAGCTACCGCCCCGGCCTCGGTCAGGCCGAGCTCTACCTCGGTGAAAGTGCCGTCTACCTGCTGCGGAGGCAGACACGGCATTTCAACGCGGGCCCTGTCGGGAAAGTCCTCTTCGGTCATCCCGGCACATATGCCAATCCACCGCTCCCGAGTCAACTCCTCATCAATGATACCGTCACCGCCGAGATATTTATCAATGGAGCTGGCCGCCGTTCTGCCGGCCGCAATCGCCCTGATGACGGAATCCGGTCCGGTAACGGCATCACCACCTGCCCAGACCCCCGCCCGACTGGCCGCCAGAGTCTCATCATCAGCCTGAATGGTATTGCCTCTACCTGTTTTTATCTTGAAACCATCCGGTATATCCGGCGACTGTCCGATAGCACCGATTATAGAGCTATACTCCGCATCAAACTCGCTCCCCTTTATCGGTACCGGCCGCCGTCTCCCGCTGGCGTCAGGTTCACCAAGCTCCATACGATTACAGGCCAGAGTCAAACGCCCATCTTTCGGAGTTACCTTAAGATGTCCGGTGAGAAATTCAATCTTTATTCCTTCCTCCAGCGCCGCCTCCACCTCCTCCGAACTGGCAGGCATCTCGGCCCGGGTGCGGCGATAGAGGATACTGACTTCCTTAGTACCGAGGCGCAGGGCGACACGGGCACTATCGATAGCTACGTTGCCGCCGCCAATCACGGCCACCTTATTACCCACATCCACCTTAACACCCAGATTGGCGTCTCTCAGGAAAGACGCACCGTCGAATACGCCGGGGCTGTCGTCACCCTCCACACCCAGACTCATACCCCGGTGAGCCCCCAGCCCCAGAAATACCGCACCATAACCCTGCTCAAATAGCCCGTCAATAGATTCAATCCTGGTATTCAGTCTTATGTCGACTCCGGCGTTTTTTATCTCTTCAATCTCGCCGTCGAGTACCTCCGGCGGCAAACGATAGTCCGGAATACCGACACGCATCATGCCGCCGGCCCTGGAGAACTGCTCAAACACGGTCACGGCATGCCCCGCCTTGGCCAGATAATAGCCGGCCGTCAGCCCAGCCGGTCCCGAGCCGACAATGGCCACCTTTTTATCCGTCGCCAGCAACTTTTTGGAAAACAGCTTCCAGTCGCCATTATCACGGTCGGCCACAAAACGCTTCATAAACCGGATAGAAATAGGTTCGTTGAGCGCTTCACGCCGGCAGGCTTCTTCACAGGGGTGAATGCAGACGCGACCCAGCGACCCCGGGAAAGGAACCTTTTCCCTGATTATCGCCAGCGCTTCCTGATACTTGCCTTCACCGATAAGGTAAATATAGAGCGGCACGTTTATTCCCGCCGGGCAGGCATATTTACAGGGCACGGCCACGGACTCATGGTCACAATCAGGCTGGTACTGCGCCCCCACATCCATCAAGGCGCCGGTTGGACAGACCTCGACACACGCCCCGCAGAACCGGCACCCCGAATCCTGAAGAGGCTGGTCAAAAGCGGTGCCGACAACCGTCTCAAAGCCACGGTTGATGAAACTGACAGCGCCAATACCTCTGACATCGGCACACATCTGTACGCAGCGTCCGCAGAGGACACAGAGATTATAGTCACGCTGGATGAGAGGCTCCCGACTAAAATCTACCGGCAGTTCTTTATACCGGTACGGGAGGTATGTTTCCTCAATCCCGATATAGTCAACCAGGTGTTGCAGTTCGCACTGCTTGTTGTTGGGACAACTGACACAGCGCTCGGTGACGGCAACATGGCGGAGACAGACATCGTAGGGTCCGCAGCGCTCCCGGCGATGGCAGGTGAGGCAGTCGTTAGGGTGCTCGGTCAGGATAAGCTGTAAAAAGGCCCGTCTCAATTCCTGGATTATCGGCGTATTGGTCGTCACCACCATTCCCTCGGTTGCCGGCGTGGTACAGGCGGTGGGCAGGCCGCGCATATTCCCAATCTCCACTATGCAGAGTCGACAGCCTCCGTAGGGTTGTAAATTGGGGTGATAGCAAAGAGTTGGAATATAGATGCCGGCGCTCTGCGCCGCCTGTAAGACCGTAGCGTCTCTTTCAACCTCGACATCAATTCCGTCAATCGTGAGTTTAATGTTCTCGGCCATAAGCAACAAAAAAGCTATCCTTCACAGGTGAAGAATAGCTACCTCCTGCTTTTGCTTTTGAAAAAAGTGTTACTCACACCGTATAAACTTTATCACTAAAGCAGATGTAATTTCAACCCCTTGATATGGAGATTGTTTATCTACCTCACCCCCTGTGTCCCCCCTCATGGCATATCTATTCCCACCCTGCCACCCTCGTATCACCTGCGGCTTAGCCCGCTAAAAAGCCCCACCCCACACAGGGGAGGGGAAAAAGAAAGAGGAGCTGGCGTTCCTATTAAACACCCTTATTTAAAATGAAGAAGAATTAGTAAAAAATGTTCTGATGATAAGCTGACAAATCACTTTATCTTTAGGTAACCCAAGAATATTTATTATTCGCTTTCTTCTCTATATTTTTCTGCAAGCAGAGCATACAAAGTTACCCATTTACTCGACTTACCAACACGCTCTTTGGGCAAGTATGACTTTGCTAGAGTACCCTCAAGTATAGATTTGCCTTCTTTGTCTTTTTTACTATGCAGCAATTCCCAAGCCTCTTTCAACTCCGGCTTATTGCCAGAACCCAAAACAGAGAAAGCATACAGCAGTTGCGGCAAACCCACCCGGAAAGGCTCGGCTGGAAAGAAGTTATCTATCATCCGCTTACCCGGACGGTCTCTAAGAACCAGCGTATCCAGACGATCACTACGATAGAATACCCTACGATTCATGAAGTAATCCAGCAGTTTGCCGGTATATTCAAATTCAAGCTCCTGTTTTTTACACTCGGAAAGCATAAGCAATATATGCACATTAGCTCTAATACAACTTTTAGGAGTATATTTGAACCTCGGGAGCCAATGCAGACATAAAAAACCTCCATCGGGTAATACATATTCAGAAAACGCATTCAAACAAGCTCGTACCTTCTCGTTATCTTTGTAACCGAGAGCTACCAAAGCCCTTAGCATCTGCGCGTCACAGCAGTTGGCATCAAACCTGCCTCCATATTGAAGTCCTGACAGTACACCCTTTTCCAAACAATCTAATTTACCTGTAAAAGCACTTGAAACGTCAATGGCTTCTTTAGTCAAACCAAATTCTGCAAGCGCGAGCAAGTTATATGTAAGCCGTAACCCCTTTAAATCCGCCATCCAGTTTGTGTCAACCACTTGAGGAAGTGTGTTCAGAATCTCCTTTCTGATTCTGACAACCTCACTATTTGTCTCAGGTGTCCCAAGTAGCTCAGTCATTGTTCTATGCTTAACCGCTGGATTATCATCCTCTAATAGCCAGTTAATAATCAGTTCATTCTTGTTCGGCAAATCTCACGCTCCTCACAGATTGTTAGCCCATTATACAATATTTAACTGACAACTGCGCTTCATACTAGTGGGGCTGTGGAGACATACACTAGGGGACAAGCAGAGAATAATACGAGGGCGGGTGGGTGGGAAAAGATAAGAAACGAGGGGTGAGGGGTAAAAATATGAGGGGCTCTTTTAAGCCCCTCCGTGTTGATATCCGCTTCGTGATACCTGTTACTGCGCCCGTGTTAAAATAATGTGCAAAACACTCGGGTCGCTTTTATTGATAAACGTTGCATTGACCGAATTGTACCCCTCCTTATAGGCATTCATGTAAATGGTAACGCCACCGGTGACCTTCCACCCGCGGGTCTTCTTGGAAAACCAGCCTTCCTTGCCGGTTATCGTCAAGACTTTTTCGTACTGCCGGCCTCTATACACAGCATTATACCTGAGATAAACTCCGCCTAGTGGTCTCAGGTCTACGCCGGGCGGCGGCGCCCAGTTTTCCGACTCTTCAGACGGCCGCTCCCATGAATACACGGTACCGGGCTCCCCCTCCGGAGCGTTGACCCATTCCCATGTCACCCCCTGTATCGTAACCTCCCGGTACACCCCGGCCGTCAAATACGTGATAACTACCAGCGCGACCAGGAGACCGACAAAAATCCACAATGTCCTCTTTTTATCGATAAATTCGTACAGACCCATGATTATCTAATCATACCAGATACCAGCTCTAAATAAAAAGAGGGGCTGGCGCCCCTCTCTTAATTTTTATCTAATACCAACCCTGAAGCAGGTCAAGCCCTCGACCATTAGTACGGTTTAGCTCAATACATTACTGCACTTACACATACCGCCTATCAAACAAGTAGTCTACTTGCGGTCTTACCCCCGATAATAAATTATCGGGGTGGGAGATCTTATCTTGGGGGGGGCTTCGCACTTAGATGCTTTCAGCGCTTATCCCTTCCAGACGTAGCTACCCAGCAGTGCTCCGGGCGGAACAACTGGCACACCAGAGGTCTGTCCCTCTCGGTCCTCTCGTACTAGAGAGAGCTCCCCTCAAATCTCCGGACGCCCACGACGGATAGAGACCGACCTGTCTCACGACGGTCTGAACCCAGCTCGCGTACCGCTTTAACGGGCGAACAGCCCGACCCTTGGGACATGCTACTGCCCCAGGATGCGATGAGCCGACATCGAGGTGCCAAACCTTCCCGTCGATGTGAACTCTTGGGGAAGATAAGCCTGTTATCCCCGGGGTAGCTTTTATCCGTTAAGCCACGGCCCTTCCAC
>JAUWYU010000098.1 GCA_030615655.1 Dehalococcoidia bacterium | reverse complement strand
CCACGGCGCGTTCCCCCCTGCTTGATGACGTCGGTGGCGGTGTCAAAGACTCGCATGAAGGAAACCGGTCCGCTGGCGATGCCCCCGGTAGAACCAACCCTGTCCTTTTCCGGCCTCAGTCGGGAGAAGGAAAATCCGGTCCCGCCGCCGCTCTTATGGATAAGGGCGGTATATTTGACAGCGTCGAAGATGGACTCCATAGAGTCGTCAACGGGTAAGACGAAGCAGGCTGACAACTGCCCTAACTCTCGGCCGGCATTCATCAGCGTGGGGGAGTTGGGCAGGAACTCCAGATTAGCCATCAAGCGGTAGAATTCCTCTTCCACTTCCATAGCCTTGGCATTTGCTTTGGGGTCGTAGATAAGCTCCGCAGAGGCAACCGCCTGGGCCACCCGGCGGAACATCTCCTCCGGCGACTCAATAACCTGCCCCTGTTTGTCCTTCTTCAGATACCTTTTCCCCAGTACATGAAGAGCCGTATCGGTAAGGTCTGTGCCGGATATGGTTTCTTTCCGAGGTGTAACTTCAGCCTTTGATTCCATTTCTGCTTTGACCTCCTCTTCGTGTACCGGTTTTTCGGCTTCCTGTGCCGGTTTTGCCTCGTTCAGGACTTCCATGACCATAGCCTCGATTTCCGACTCGGTCGGCAGGCGCTGCTGGCGCCGGGAGCGCTTGTCTACGAAGGCTTCCATACCCGGCAGAGTCGGCAGGTATTTCGCCTGAGCCTTTTCCAATCGCTCAATCACCTGGGTCGTTAGCCGCTCCACCAGCTTGCGGTCGCGAATGCCCATGGACTCGGCGTTAGAAAAGACAATGCGGGCGACCTGACTGCGGTTAACGGGACTTGATTGTCGGTGGCTTTGTCTATTCGACGTGCTCATCGCCGACTCCTCCGCTGGTTCTTTGCCGTCACGGCCAGCTCATCGGGCGGGATGAGCGGCAACTGGTCGGCGGAGTGCAATATCGTATGATTGGCCAGGGTATCGACCTCTTCTTTCAACGTCGTAATATCGGCAAATTCGCGGTAAACACTGGCAAAGCGGATATAGGCAATGTGGTCCAGGCTTTTCAGTCTGGCCATGACCATATCGCCGATATATTTCGTGGGTATCTCGGTCTTACCCAGCTGGTAAAGCTCGGCCTCTATGTCGTCGACGATATTTTCCACAGTGCCGCTGGGCAGCGGCCTTTTATCGCAGGCCTTGCGGACACCCGTTAATATTTTTTCCCGGTGGAACTCCTCGCGCCTCTCGTCTTTTTTAATTACAAACAGACTGGCCGGCTGGAGTCGCTCATAGGTGGTGAAACGCTCGTCGCACCGCAGGCACTGTCGCCGACGGCGTATTCCGTCATTGACTTCACGCGAGTCAATAACCTTAGAGTCATAGTGTCCACAGTAGGGACAAATCACGACCAACCTCCACATTATATGGTGCAGAGGTTTATAAGTTACCACAATATATAGTGTTTGTCAATAGTTTATAAACATGGCGTTTATAAAGATTTTTTAATTTTTTTGCATTTGGTTGGGTTTTTGCCTCACCCCTTTATTGACTTTTTTCTTTCTTATCTTTTCCCACCCGACCTGCTTGCGCTAAAGCTTCAGCGAAGGCAAGCCGCCCTCGCAATGACAACGGCTGTCGCCTTTACCTGAAATTCTCTAAAGGGTAAGATAAGATAGGTCGGCAAGAAGTGAGCCATGAACTATCAAGAGGCGCTGGACTATATCTTAAGATTCGCTGATTACGAGAGGCTGCCGCGTTCGGGGATTGTCTGGGATTTGGCGCGTGTGGAGATGCTACTGGAAAGACTGGGCAATCCGCAGCATGCCGCCCGGTCAATCCATGTCGCCGGTACCAAGGGCAAAGGGAGCACCGCCGCCATGATTGCCTCAATTCTGAAGCAGGCCGGCTACCGGGTGGGACTTTATACCTCGCCACACCTGCTGTCCTTTACCGAGAGGATACGGGCTGACGGGCGGCCTATCGCCGAGGAAGAATGGGCCAGGCTGACGGAGGTTGTTAAACCCGAGGTAGAGGCGGTGAACGCAGAGGGTACGTACGGGGAGTTGACGACCTTCGAGATATACACGGCGATGGCGTTCATTTGTTTCCGCGACATGAAGGCGGACTACCAGGTGCTGGAGGTGGGGTTGGGGGGACGGCTTGACGCTACCAACGTGGTCAGGCCGCAGGTCTGCGTCATCACCTCCATAAGTTATGACCACATGGAAGTGCTGGGCGATACCCTGGCACAGATAGCCGGTGAGAAAGCGGGCATCATAAAGTCGGGGGCTACCGTGGTCGGCTCATCCCAGTTCCCGGAAGCGATGGAGGTAATAGAGAGGGTCTGCCGGGAGCGGGGGGTAAGGCTGATAAGGGTCGGCGCCGAGGTTACCTGGCAGAAGGGCAGTTCTGGCGATGAAGGGCAGACTTTCCATCTAAAAGGACTGGAGCGGGAATATGATTTGAGCATACCGCTGCTCGGCGAGCACCAGGTGGAGAATGCGGCAGCGGCGGTGGCGGCCGCGGAGGTCCTGGAAGGCATGGGCGCAAAGATATCGGCGGAGAACATCGCCGAGGGGCTGGCGAAGGTACACTGGCCGGGGCGACTCCAGGTGTTGCGGCGCGAGCCGTGGGTTATTATTGACGGGGCACATAATACCGACTCGATGAAGAAGCTGGGCGAGGCGCTGAAGCAGCACTTCAGCTATGACAGGTTGATTCTGATTCTCGGCTTCTCCGCGGATAAAGACGTGGCGGGGATGGCTGCCGAGGCGGCGGCACTGACCGATAATATTGTCCTGACACGCACACGCAGTCCGAGGGCAGTAAAGCCGGAAGCACTGGCAAAGGAATTTGAGAAGCACGGAGTAATACCGAAGACGGCGGATAGCGTGGCCGATGCCTTGAAGCTGGCGCTGGCGGGGACAAGACCGAACGACCTCATCTGCGCGGCTGGGTCGGTGTTCGTGATAGCGGAGGTGATGGAGGAGATGGGGGGCTAAAACCCCTCACCCCACCCGCGCTTCCACCACGATATCCTCCCCGCTGCGGTAGACCCTCTCAAAGGACAGTTTTAAAGCCTTATTGACATCGGTGATATTAAGATTGCCTACAGCTTCGATGCCCTTGCCCAAGAGCTTCGGCGCCACGATAGCGACCAGCCGGTCGGCCAGGTTCAGGCGCAAAAATGAGGTGATGGTCTCCGCGCCGCCCTCTACCAGGACTGAAGAAATTTCACGTTTGCCCAACGTTTTGAGGAGTTTTTTCAGGTCAACCCTGCCCGACTCGTCCTGAGAGACTATCAGAACCTCGATGCCCATCCGGCGCAGGGCGGCTACCCCTTCGTTATCAGCGGTCGGCGTAGTAGCGATAATCGTCGGCGCCAGTTCCTGATTCGACAGCACCTTGGCATCCAGCGGAACTCTTAATCTGGAGTCCAGAATAACTCTGGACGGGTTTCTTCCCCTGACTAGGCGCGCGGTAAGCTGGGGATTGTCGACCAGAACAGTGCCGACACCAGCCATGACGGCGTCATTATGAGAGCGCAACTTGTGGGCCAGCCGTTGCGAAGTCGGCGAGCTTATCCACTGAGAATTTCCGTCGGCGGTGGCGATTCTCCCGTCAAGAGTCTGGGCGAACTTCACGGTAACCAGCGGCACTCCGGTAGTTATATACTTGAAGTACACTTCGTTTAGAGAGCAGCACTCTTTTTCAAGCATCCCGACGCTGGTCTCGATTCCCTGACGCTTCAATATCTCAACGCTTCTGCCGTTCATTTCCGGGTGCGGGTCCAGAGTCCCGATGACAACCTTGCCGATATTATTCTTGATGACAGCATCAACGCACGGGGGCGTTTTGCCGTAGTGGCAGCAGGGCTCCAGGGAGACATACATGGTGGCTCCGCCTACATCCTCGCGGGCGTTTTCAATAGCATTGACTTCAGCGTGTTTTCCACCGAAATGGCGGTGATAACCCTGACCGATTATCCGGTTATCTTTAACGATGACAGCTCCCACCATGGGATTCGGGCTGGTCTTCCCCAGCCCCCGGCGGGCCAACCGTAAAGCCTGTTTCATGTAATCTTCTTCAAGCAAGTTGATAGTCTCCGTTACACCGTCCTGAGAATGCTGCTGGCTGGTGTAAGCTATTATAGCTTAAAGCCGGGACTTTAACAAAGTCATTCGAGTGCTTGCACTGTCGAGGTTGATTTGATAGAATTATGACTTGGAAGTCAGAGAAAGAATTTGATATGGGCCGTTAGCTCAGTTGGTAGAGCACCTGACTTTTAATCAGGGTGTCACAGGTTCGAGACCTGTACGGCCTACTTAACTAGCAATTCGTAGCTAAACTTCCATCAAAACCACCCGAAACATCCGGGTGGTTTTTCTTTTTAGCCAATAGTGACCCCCTGATTCGTCTAAGAATATTCTGCCGTATCACCCCTCTTACTTGCCCGCTGGACAATTCACAGGAAAGGCAGGCAAGTATATGTTTAAAGGTAGAAGGAGAAATCTGCACTGGGGTGATCTTAATATGACGGAACTGGAACTGGAGAAGTTAATCCTACATTTTGAGCAATCCAATAAAGCTGAAGGCAAGTCACCTAAGACCATAACTTGGTACACAGAGATGATTGCCGGCTTTACCAGGTTTCTCACCGGCATAGGCAGAAGACCGGTGCTGGCCGAATTTGATATCTCGGCAGTACGAGAATTCATAATCCATGAGCAGGAAAGGGGTTTATCCCCCTACACTGTACAGGGCAAAGTAAGGGCGCTAAAAGCCTTCGCCTCCTGGCTCTTTAATGAAAGCTACACTACAGACCACGTTCTCTATAACCTAAAAATGCCAAAGGCTCCGCAAAATCTCATCGAGCCTCTGACCGCTACCGAAATTGACCAGCTGGTGAAGAGTCAGAATCCTCTCACGGCATTAGGCTGCCGGAATATCGCCATACTGGTGCTATTTCTGGATACCGGCCTCAGGGTCAGCGAGCTATGCGGATTACGCGCTGACGATGCTCATATTGAGGAAGGTTATCTCAAGGTAATGGGTAAAGGGGCAAAGGAGAGGGTCGTGCCTATCGGTGGTCTTGCCCAGAAAATGCTGTGGCGTTATATCATTCACTTTCGGCCAGAGGACTCAATAGAGGCTGATAACTATGTTTTCCTGACCCTGGATGGTAAACCACTGTGCGCTAATTCTGTTAAATTGTTACTGAAACGCTGGGGAAAGAAAGCAGGCGTCCCCCGGGTACATGCTCATCTGTGTCGTCATACCTATGCTACCAACTTCCTAAACCATAAATGCGGTGATGTCTTCCGGCTGCAACAGATACTCGGGCATACCACACTGGAGATGGTACGTAGGTATGTGCACTATGCCTCAACTCAGGACATGATCAATGGCAGACCGTCTTCACCTATGGATCATATGGGTATCAGAAGGCTGAACGGATACAAGGTTGACCGGGTGTTGAGGAACAATCATAAGAGATCTGGGAAAGACAGCTTTCCTGAGTATAACGACAGAGGCATGGTAAGACGAAATGACCGGTAAAAAGATAGTAGTAGGCAGACCGAGGCTTTCTGTTGATTTTGCGATAGTTTTGCGCCTGCGTGATATTGATAATTTAGGCTGGTCGCGGATGGCTGAGGCTTATCGGAAAATAAGCGGCCAGTATATGAGCCGGGACACCATCAAGCGCAGATACCTGGAAGCAAAAGCACAGGAACTTACCACAGCAAATAGCACGGATTAAAGGCCTTGTTTATATGAGCACAATACACCCATCTTCACCTTTGTTCTCAAGCTGGAAGCAGAGAAGTAGCACTATGGAAACAAGGCTGACGCCCAGGATAGCAGCAATGATAATCGGCGGCCTAGAGCAGACGATGAACCGGCGAAGATGTGGGAAACGGGGCTAGAGCAATGAAGGCGTACTTAGAACCTAATGAAGTAGCTATGATGGAGAAGGCAGCATCCAATCTGCGGGACAAGCTGCTTATCCGTATACTCTTCCACCTGGGCTGCCGAGTTACTGAAGCTCTGGGACTCACTGTGGAGGACATAGACTTCAGCCGGTTACTTCTAACCATCAAGCATCTGAAAAAGTGGCTT
>JAUWYU010000068.1 GCA_030615655.1 Dehalococcoidia bacterium | reverse complement strand
TGGGAGCCTTTCCACGTGCGTAAGGGCTTCAAACGCGATGAGAGCACGGTCAGCTTTTTCCGGGGTTGGACTGTCCTCGGCTTTAACACCGGCCCGGTCCAGCGGATGCTGGAGGTCGTGAAAAGCATCAGCGGTCCCTTCGGAGCCTCGTTTACGTTCGTCATCGACCCGCTGGTAGCCAAGAGTCTCAAGACGGAAGGCTACGATGACCCATTCAAGCTGAGTGAATGGCTTGTGAACGAGATGAATCTGCGTTTCAAGCGCCCGGAGATGGTCAACTTCATCGTCGTCGGCGGGGAAATGAACCCGATGTGGGTTGTTACCGACTTTTCCTATTTCCAGACGGTAACTATAGACCCGTGGATTCCTAAAGCCGGCATTAAGAAAGATGCCAACCCCCTGCGTATGCCGGAGGCGGTTATCTGTAAGGACGGCTCCTGCGGGATTTCCCAGTAGCCCCGGATAATTTATGGCTTAAAAACTGAAAATACAGGAGAAATAAGAAATGGAAAATGTTGAGGGAAAAACAGCTTTTATCACCGGTGGTGCCAGCGGAATAGGACTCGGGATTGCTAAAGTATTCGCTAGGAATGGCATGAAGGTTGTCATCGTCGATTCGCGGCAGGACGCCCTGGACGAGGCGATGGCTTATTTCAAGGAAAACGGCGGCGAAGTCCACCCTATTAATATGAACGTCACCGACCGCGAAGCTTACGCCAAAGCCGCTGACGAAGCTGAAGAGGTATTCGGGAAAATCCATGTGCTCATCAATAACGCCGGCGTAGGCTCCGGCGGCGGCCCCACAGAGAAATTGAACTACAAAGACTGGGACTACAGCATGGGTGTCAACGTGGGCGGGGTGATCAATGGCCTCGTGACGATTTTACCCCGCATCCTGAAACACGGAGAGGGCGGACACATTGTGACAACGTCCTCGACGTGCGGCCTTATGGGCTCAAGTAACTTCATTATCTACTGCACGACCAAGTTCGCTGTAACCGGCATGATGGAATGTCTGGCCTCGGAGCTTCAGGATAGGAATATAGGGGTTTCCGTGCTTTATCCCGGGCCGACGATGGGCAACCTCGGCCTATCCTCTTTTGTGAACCGCCCGGAACATCTCAGGAACGAGGGAGATACCTGGCCACCTCAACCACCTCCCGGACAAGAAGGCCGGCCGCGGCGCCCGCCCGGGGACTTCAGAGTTGTAATGATGGACCCGGTAGAGACCGGCGAGCGCGTGATGCGTGCCATCAGGCGTAACGACCTCTTCATCCACACCCATCCCGAGTTCCGGGATGGCTATATCGCCCGTCACGAAGCTATTATCCGGGCTATCCCTGATGAGCCGCGGAATGAAAAACGCTGGGAAATCATGAAGAATTTCGGGACTATAATCTATAATGACATCTATGATAAACAGAAACAGGTAGGCCCACCTGACTGGAAAATAGACTGATATCTATACGGTATAGCTACAAGATAAATAAAAAGGCAATCCCTTTTGAAGCATGTCTTATGGCGTGAGGTCACCCTAATCGCATATCGTTAGGCTAAAACAGCACCAGTTTTACACATTTGCTGTTAACGTTTTCAGATTGGAGCCGGCGGGATTCGAACCCGCTACCTTTTGACTGCCAGTCAAACGTTCTCCCAAGTGAACTACGGCCCCTTATACGATTTTAAACCCCTTACCTCTCCGATGCTAATCGGGGCGTTCTCCCAAGTGAACTACGGCCCCGTGAACGCGTATTAAATTTAGCATAAAAATGGGACAGTTAGCAAGGGTAAGAGGCATTTGATTCCTGTAGACAATCATATATACTGGATGTTTATATTAATGATGATGGTATTTATGCTCTATTTACAGCAGCGGTGCTATCCTTATATCAGAACGTTAGAAACTGATAGTTATTCAAGTTGTTCCCCAGCTTGGTAACCCCCCAGCAAAAGAAGGGGCTTGGCCAGTCCTCAAGATTTAAAATCGCTTGAGGGTTCGCCAGGCCCCTTCTCTCTTTCCCTGTAAATAATTGCTTACTAGATACGAATGGGCTACAATATGAAACGGATTAGCTAATTGAAGAGAGGGAGGAAGTTCATGGCAACCAGAATATTAACGAAATTATTAGGCATTATGATAATCTCGGCGGGTCTTTTAGCCGCATCATGCGACGGGTCAGAACCAGCCCTGGAGCCGGCGGAAGAACAGGCGCCGGAAGTAGTACCTATGAGCTGGGATTCGCCACCCTCGATGATAATTGATACCGGCAAAAAATACACGGCTGTCATCGTAACGGAAAAGGGGAACCTGGTGCTGGAGTTGTTCGCCAGGGATGTCCCCATTATGGTCAATAACTTCGTTTTCCTGGCTCAAGAGGGATACTATGACGGTACTACCTTTCACCGGGTACTCCCCGACTTTATGGTGCAGGGTGGCGACCAGACCGGAACGGGCATGGGTGGCCCCGGCTATCGCTTTACAGATGAGTTCACCGAACACGGGCATGTTGCCGGTGCCCTGTCAATGGCTAACAGCGGCCCCAATACTAATGGTTCCCAGTTCTTCATTACCTATGAGGATACACCCTGGCTCGACGGCCTGCATTCGGTTTTTGGCCGATTGATAGAGGGTATGGATGTTCTCAAGAGTCTTACGCCCCGTGACCCGGGCCAGAACCCGCAGTTTGAGGGCGACAAGATAATACGGGTGATTATTGAAGTTTCATAGAGGAAAACTGGTTTTATAGCTCTATGCCTATAGCCTGGAATATGCCTTTGATTCCCCAGTAGCCGGCATAGACCACGGTCATGCACTTGATTATCTTGCCGGCCAGGACGATAATGATATATTTCTTCAGGCCGAAGCGCAGTGCTCCGGCCGCCAGGGCAGCCGGGTAAAAGAACGGATTAATCACTGACGCCACTATAAAAAGGGTTAGCGGTCCCTTGCGCTCCATCAAGCCCAGCAGCTTCTCGTAGGCAGACTGTATCTTGCCGTGCTTACTGTTGCTCAGGGCTCGGCCGGCACCATGCCCCGTCATATATATGGTCAGGGCTCCTATTAGCTCGCCGAGAGCGGCCGCCAGGCCGACCAGCCAGGTATACTCCATGACGCCGCCCAGCGCAAAGACTACCGCCAGCATAGGTACGGGGATGATGATGGTGGCGCCGCCCAGGATACTGATAACAAAGGCTCCAAGGTAGCCATATTGTTGGAGTGCCGATAGTTCTTTGCCGTAGAAAACGACAGCCAGCGCCATAAGTATAGTAGTGACGATGCCGAAAATACCGAGGATATAGGCCCACCTGACGGATTTTTTGCTGGTCGTATCCGCAGCGATACTGTTATCAGTTCTGTTGGTTGATTTCTTTTCGAGTGCTGGCTGTTCCATAACGTTCCTATATTATACACATATAGGCAAGCCCTGTGCCAGTACACGGAAAACCGGGGGTATATTAAGCTTGTTGTGCCGTGGCCGGACGATTAGGCGGCGGCTTTAGCCGCCGACCTTGTTTTAAAAGTCAGGCCGTCCTTGCCGAGGTCAACCCTGACAGTATCACCTTCCTTGAGTTCTCCCCTGAGCACCTTGCTGGATAGCGGGTTCTCTACATGGCGCTCGAGCACTCGCCTCAGCGGGCGGGCTCCATATATCGGGTCATAGCCTTCCCTGGCCAGCCAGGATTTCGCCTTTGCCGTTAGCTCGATACTCAGCTTACGTTCCGCCAGTCGATTCTGCAGGTCATTGACCATCAGGTCAACGATACTTCTGAGCTGTTCCTCGGTAAGCTCGTGGAAAACTATAATCTCGTCCAGCCGGTTCAGAAATTCAGGGCGGAAAAGCTTCTTAACCTCGGTCATTACCTTTTCCTTCATGGCATCATAGCTTTTCTGGGCCTTAGCCTCGCTTTTCTGTGTAGTAAAACCTATTTGCCCTTCGCGCTTGATGAGCTCCACGCCGGCATTGCTGGTCATGATGACAACCGTGTTCTTGAAATCTACCGTATGTCCCTGGCCGTCGGTCAACCTGCCGTCATCAAAAATCTGGAGCAGTGTATTGAATACCTCAGGGTGCGCCTTCTCAATCTCATCGAGCAGGATAACGCGGAAGGGGCGCCGCCTTACCGCCTCGGTAAGCTGTCCACCCTCCTCATAGCCGACATAGCCCGGCGGGGCCCCGATGAGGCGCGACACGGTATGCTTCTCCTGGTATTCTGACATGTCGAGGCGCACCATGGCATTCTCATCGTTAAACAGGAACCAGGCCAGGGTACGGACCAGCTCCGTCTTGCCGACTCCCGTCGGTCCCAGGAACATGAAGCTGCCGATGGGACGTCTCGGGTCCTTGAGGCCGGCCCGGCTTCTCCTGATAGCCTCCGATATGGCCCCCACCGCCTCCTCCTGGTCTATCAATCGCTCGTGGATGCGTTCCTCCATCTGGAGTAGCTTCTCGGCTTCTCCCTCCAGCATCTGGGATACCGGGATACCGGTCCAGCTGGAAATCAGCCGGGCAATGTGCTCGGAGCTTACCTCTTCGTCAATCTTCTCTTTCTGGAGCCAGGCGCTCTTGGCCTGGTTATACTCCTGTTCCAGTTTCAGCCTTTCTGCCTTGAGCTCGGCAGACTGCTGGTATTCCTGCCGCTGCGAAGCTGCCTCCTCCTCGTTGGCCAGGTGCTTGATGCGCCGCTCCAGGGACTTTACCTCCGGCGGGGCGCTCTCGGTGTCGATGCGCGACTTGCTGGCCGCCTCGTCGATGAGGTCGATGGCCTTATCCGGCAGATAGCGGTCGGAGATGTAGCGCTGGCTGAGCTTGGCGGCGGTCTTAAGGGCTTCGTCGGTAATCTTAATCTTATGATGTGCCTCGTACCTGGGCCGCAGGCCGTGGAGAATCTCGACGGTTGCTTCGATGCTCGGCTCATCGATGAGCACCGGCTGGAGGCGCCGTTCCAGTGCCTTATCTTTCTCAATGAATTTGCGGTACTCGTCGAGGGTAGTAGCGCCCACGCACTGTAGCTCACCGTGAGCCAGGGCTGGTTTAAGCATGTTACTGGCATCAATGGAGCCTTCGGCGGCTCCGGCTCCGACTACGGTATGAATCTCATCGATGAACAGTATCACCTCACCCTGTGACTCCCTGACCTCGTCTATGACTGCCTTGAGCCGTTCCTCAAACTCGCCGCGGAACTTGCTTCCGGCGACCAGCGCGCCCATGTCCAGGGCGATTACCTTGCGCCCTTTCAGGGAATCGGGAACGTCATCGGCGGCAATCTTCTGGGCCAGCCCTTCGGCGATAGCCGTCTTGCCCACGCCGGCGTCACCGACGATTACCGGATTGTTCTTGGTGCGCCGGGTGAGTACCTGCATGACTCGTTTAATCTCTTCCTCCCGACCGATAACCGGGTCTAGCCTGCCCTCACGGGCAAATTCGGTCAGGTCGCGACCGTACTTCTCAAGGGAGCGGTATTTGCTTTCGGCGCGGGTGTCGGTAACCCGGTGACTGCCGCGCAGTTTCTGGAGAACGGAGTATACCTGCTCCTGGTTTATCCCGGCGTTATGCAGAATGTTGGCCGCCTCGCCCTTGTCATCGCTGACCATGGCAATCAGTAGGTGCTCGGTGCTGATGAATTCGTCTTTGAGCCGGTTGGCCTCTTCATCGGCTTTACTCATCAGCTCGGCGATACGCGGCGTGGTATAAATTTGCCCTGTCTGGTAGGCAACCTTGGGTGTTTTTTCCAGGGTTGCTTCCACCTGGTTCCTGATGTCTTCGACATCAACATTGAGTTCCTTCAGTATCTCGCCAACCAGCCCTTGCTTCTGCAGGAGCAGGGCCAGCAGAATATGCTCGACGTCCCACTGGCTGTGCTTGAACTGCATCGCCAGTTGTTGGGAAGCCTGTATAGCTTCCTGTGCCTGTTCCGTGAATCTCTCCTGCCTCATCTGTTATTTGCCTCCCCTCTGTTTCCTTAGCTCTTCCTGTGCCTGTTCCAGTTCGTTCTGCATCTCGCCCATGCGCTCCACCATGCGCAGAATAACTTCCACCCCCGGCAGATTAACGCCCATGTCGTCTACCAGCGACTTCACTCTCTGGAGTAGGGCTATATCCCTGTCTGAATACAGCCGGACGTTGCCCCGTGAGCGGCGTGGCTCGATGATGCCGACCTTCTCGTAGTAGCGCAGGGTGTAGGTCTGTACATCCAGTATTCTGGCCGCTACGCTTATAACGTAGCGCGGCTCGGTGTCATATCTGTCTCTGTTCATAGTCACCTCAACTACACTCAGGCCGGCCGTATCTCACTCAGCTGCCTGAATAACTCCTTTTCTTTGTCTGATAGTTTGGTGGGCAGGACGACATTAATTTTGGCCAGCAGGTCGCCTCGTGTGGATTTGCCGAGGTGAGGCATGCCCTGTCCGGAAAGGCGGAAGACGCGTCCGTTCTGGGTCTCCGTTGGAATCTTTAATGCCAGCTTGCCCTTCGGTGTCGGCACCTGGACTTCGCCGCCCAGCACCGCTGTGGCCAGAGACACCGGGACAGTAACCTGCAGATTATCGCCGTGACGCTCGAATGTCGAGTGCGACTTCACCGTAATTTTTAGGTAAAGGTCGCCGCTGTTGCCGCCGCTGTAGCTTGGCTGTCCCTTGCCGGCGATGCGTACCCGGGAGCCGGTGTGCACCCCGGCCGGAATTTTTACCTCAAGACGCTTGATTTTAAGCGTAACGCCGGCACCCCGACATGCCGAGCAGGGCAGGTTTTGAATCACCCCGCTGCCCTTGCAGGCAGTGCAGGGTTCCTCAACCTGGAGCCTGATGGTGCGGCTGGTGCCGCTGTAGGCTTCCTCCAGCGTTACCTCAATCGGTGACTCCAGGTCCTGTCCGTGTCTTGGCTGGGCGCGGCGGTGAAAGGTGCGGGTGCGAGCGCCTCCGAACAATTCCTCGAAAATGCTGTCCAGACCGCCTATGTCACCGCCGGTAAAGCGGTAGCTGGCCCCGCCGCCCGGAGCGAAATCCCGGTACTGGGACTGCCGGCCTGCCTGTTCAAACTGGTCGGCATACTGCCATTTATCACCGTATTTATCATACTTAGGCCGTTTATCCTTGTCCGACAGTATCTCGTAGGCCCCGTTTATCTCCTTGAACTTGGCCTCGGCAGACTTATCGCCCGCATTAACATCGGGGTGGTACTTGCGGGCCAGGCGCCGGTATGCCTGCTTTATTTCCTTCTCACTGGCAGCTTTCTTAACCCCTAATACATCATAATAATTTGTGCCGGCCATGTCTTTTCTCCGTAAGTATATCAGTTATATTATAAAACTTTCTAAGTAATATGTCAATATATAATTAGAAAAGTTAATAAATGATTGTTAACTTATTCTATATTCAATTACTAAAGAAGATTTTACATTCCGTGTAAGAACTGGCTTTATAGTCCCTCTGGTGGCAGGTTGACAAGTCGCCGTTCGGCGTGTAATCTAGGGGAGAGGTATTTCTATGCCAGGTTGCCCTAATTGCGGTCGAGC
>JAUWYU010000175.1 GCA_030615655.1 Dehalococcoidia bacterium | reverse complement strand
ATCCCCGGCGGAAAATAATAAAGGCACGTAATTAGGTTACAGGACTGCCGAGATAATTGTCAATTTAACGGCGGGGTATTATCTTACCCCCTCCTGCCGCCAACCATGAGATTTTCTTTCTCACCCGCCCTGCTTGCGCTAAAGCTCTCGCCTGCCAAAGAACTTGTTTGGCGAGCAGGTCAGCGAAGGCAAGCCGCCCTCGCAGCAGCCACAGCTTATCCCGTAGTTTTCCCCACCTCTAATACAGACAGAGCCGATAGGCGTCTAATCTTGACACAAGTTGGCCTGTTATCTTAAACTATTTTGGGAATTTTCTTCTCAAGTGGAGTCCTCATCATTTCAGTCAGTTAGAAAAGGCACGCTATCCGAAACGTCCAAGCGAGCAGAGAGGAGATAAGACCGTGACTTACAATACTTTACTGTATGAGAAAGAAGATGGTATCGGCACCGTTACCATCAACCGCCCCGACTCGCGAAATGCTCTCAACGGAGAGGTCTATACCGAGCTTTACCGGCTATTTGAAGAGATTGAGAACGATGCCGAGGTGCGGGTGGTTATCCTTACCGGCAGCGGCGAAAAGGCCTTCGCTGCCGGCTCCGATGTCGTGGAGATGGCGCCGCAGAACAGCATGGAAATCAGCAGCTTTGTGGAAAAGGCGCGGAAGGCTTCGGACAGGATTTATACCCTGAGCAAGCCGGTTATTGCCGCCATCAACGGCTACGCCCTGGGCGGCGGCTGTGAACTGGCCATGTGCTGCGACCTGCGGATAGCCTCGGAAAATGCCAGATTCGGCCAGCCGGAAATAAACGTGGGCGTTATACCCGGTGCCGGCGGCACACAGCGGCTTTCCCGACTCATCGGTATGACCCGCGCCAAAGAATTACTCTACACCGGAGACATGATTGACGCCAGTGCCGCCCTCAACATGGGTCTGGTCAACAAGGTGGTGCCGCTCGAGAGCCTGATAGCCGAGGCTAAAGAGTTAGCCAAGAAGTTGTTAACCAAGAGCGGCCGAATTTTAGCACTGGCAAAGGCAGCCATTACCAGTGGTGCCAGTATGAGCCTTTCCGATGCCCTGGATTATGAGGCCCAGTGCTTCTCCCTCTGCTTTGCTACCGATGACCAGAAAGAGGGCATGAAGGCGTTCATGGAGAAAAGGAAAGCGGAGTTTAAGAATAAGTAGCGACACCAAAAAGGAGGTTGGAACCGTGGCGATTAAGAACGTGTTTGTGCTGGGTGCCGGTGTGATGGGCAATGGCATTGCCCAGGTCAATGCCGAGGCCGGCTACAATGTAACCATGATGGATATCAAGGAGGAGTTTATTCAAAAGGGCATGGCCAGCATTGAGAAGAGCCTCGACCGGAAGATTAAGAAAGGCACCATGCAGGAGGGCGATAAGGCTGCCGTGATGTCCCGAATCAAGACCACCCTGGACATAAAGGATGCCAGGGGTGCCGACCTGGTTATCGAAGTGGCACCGGAGGAGCTGGAATTAAAGAGAAACATTTTTAAACAGCTGGACGAGATATGCCAGGAAAACGTCATCCTGGCGACCAATACATCATCACTACCCGTCAGTGCCATCGCTGACGCCGTCAAGAGACCGGAAAAGGTCATCGGCATACACTTCATGAACCCGGTGCCGATGATAAAGGGTGTGGAGGTAATACCGGGGGTGAAAACCACGGAAGACATTGTGGAGGCGAGCAAGGAGTACGTGAAAAGCCTGGATAAGGAACCCTGCGAAGCCAAAGACCTCCCCGGCTTCATCGTCTCCCGCCTGGTGGACGTCCTGATGAACGAAGCCATCCGCTGTGTTATGGACGGCAACAAGCCGGAGGAGGTTGACAAAGCCATGAAGCTCTGCTGCAACTTCCCCATCGGTCCGCTGGAGCTGTGCGACATGGCCGGTGCTGATATTGTCCTGCACGGTACGGAAACAATGCATGACGGGTTTGGCGAGCGCTGGACGCCAGCGCCGTTACTGAAAAGCATGGTTCAGGAGGGCAAACTCGGGCGCAAGACGGGTAAAGGTTTCTACGATTATACCCAGCAATAGACCGTCACGGGAATTATATAAGCTGTACCGAAAGGAATGAAAATGGCAAATAACAATGATGTTGTCATCGTAAGCGCAGTAAGGACACCATTCGGCAGATTCGGCGGTTCACTCAGGGACATTGACTATTACGAACTGGGCGCCATCCCGATGAGGGAGGTGCTCAAGAGGGTAAATGTCAGTCCGGATACCGTGGATGAAGTCTTCTGGGGAGTCGGCGATACCTCGGCCTGCCGCGACCCCTATACCCCGGTGGCCGGGCGGCAGTCACTCATCCGGGCGGGGCTTCCACATGAGACGGTATCAGTCTCCTTTGACATGGCCTGTGTCTCGGCAATGCACGCCGTGAAACTGGCGGCTATGGAGATGAAAGCCGGAGAGATAGAAGCCGCCATTGCCGGCGGCGCTACGTCTTTCGGGCAGTCACCCCTCGTAGTAAGGGGACTGAGGTTCGGCGGCTACCGGCTGAGCGATGTCAAAATGGAGGACCCGCTGGTGGCGCTCGGATATAAGGACTTCAACCCCGTGTCTGTTGACAGCGACGACGTAGCCCATGAATACGGGTTCACCAGACAGGACCTTGACGAATGGGCGTACCGCAGCCATCAGAACTACGGCAAGGCGTGGAACGCCGACAAGTTCAAGGACGAGATAATGCCGCTGGAAATACCCCAGCCGAAAGCCGAGTCGAAAGTGCTGGATATTGACGAGCAGTACCGTGCCGATACCACACTGGAAAGGCTGGCCAGTCTGAAGACGGTCTATGATACCCGCATGATAACGGCCGGGAACGCCCCCGGGTTGAACGACGGCGCTACGGCGATACTACTCATGACCCGTAAAAAGGCCGAGGGACTCGGCCTGGAAATCCTTGCCACCGTGGTTGCTTCGGTGTCAATTGCCATTAATGCCAGCCGCATGCCCGAAGGTCCCGGTTACGCCATGATGAGAGCCCTTAAGAAAGTCGACATGACCCTCGACGATATGGCCGTCATGGAGATAAACGAGGCTTTCGCCTGCGTGCCGCTGGTGTCCATGAAGGTTGCCACCGAAGGCGATGATAAGAAGTACAAAGAAATCCAGGAGAAGATGAATATAAACGGCAGCGCCATCGCCATCGGGCACCCCAACACCGCCAGCGGTGCGAGAATCGTCATGAACCTGATGTATGAA
>JAUWYU010000046.1 GCA_030615655.1 Dehalococcoidia bacterium | reverse complement strand
TGACAATCCTCTGTATTGCCTTGTCCCCTCGGAGTGCATCAGGCTCGCTCAAAGAAACTAACCGTGGGTGAGTCCAACCCAGCTCAAATGCGCTGTCCTTTGCTGATTCGACAAGGTAAGGACTCATTATCGGTATTGCCGGTGTACCCTGTTTTTCCATCTCGAGTGCCTGCCGGACGACCGCCGGCCCGCAGGTACTTCAATGGGGTACTCCAATCATGGCGGCGTCGGCTCTCTCCCCGACCTCCTTCCACAAATCGGTATCATTGACCGCATAGCTCCCCAGCTTGGCTCTATATACGACGTTTATATTGCGGATATTATCTTCAAGCCATTTCTTCATTGTCAGGAGGAGGGGTTCGTGTGCTTGTGTTCCACCCCATCTCTGGTTTATTATGTACACCGTCCTCTCCTCCAGCGTGGAAGGGCGCTCTACAAGGGGTATTATGTCCCACTCTGGTTTCTGCTGAGCCATAGGGTTCAGCAAATTTGTGTAGACCTTTTCCTTCTCCATGATTTGTCTCCTACCTCAATCGAGCTCAACACCAGGCAAAGCAGCACCCTGCTTGAGTAAGGTATTCTGCAGCAGCCGGTAATCCAGCTTCCGTGGGCTGATGCCATGTTTTATCGCCAGGGCGGCTGCCGTTCCGGCGGCTTCACCCATCGCACAACAATGGGGTATAAGATTGAGCATGTCGTTGGCAAATTTATCCGATGAGAAACTACGCCCCGCCACGAGCAATCCCTCTGTCTTAGCAGGCACCAGGGCACGATAAGGAATATGAACATGGGGATTGTCTCCCGGCGGGCCTATCTTCGGAATCACGGCTATAGTATCGTCGTGTTTCTTTCCGGAATTCATGTCATCCCCGGTAACGATGTATTCACCGACAAGTCGCCGGCTGCCCCGTGTACCCGTCTGGGAAGCCGTATCCAGGATAAAGCTGTTCTCAAAGCCGGGGATATTCTTCCTCATGAAAGCAAACCCAGTACGCATCATCTTGCGCACGCTGACCTCCAGTTTGGTGAGGTCTTCAACGTTTGTCGAACTCAAACCGGGTATCCAGTTGTTCATCCAGACGACATCGTCACGGTGTCCCGCTATAGGCAAAAAGAAAGTGCCAGCCGCTTTACCGAGCTCGCCCATCAGTTCCTGAGCCTTCTTCGGGTCCTTTTCTCTGAACTCATTATACTTCTTGAAATCGCAATTCCCCACCCGGAAAACCAGCGCCAGCATAGAACTCCTGAGCTTGGGGTCTATGGCGCCATCGAATTCCGCCCCGGCGGATGGTAACAGGTCACCGTCACCTGTACCGTCGATTATTATCTTGCCGAGTATGGCCTGCCTTCCCGACTTACTTTCAAAGATAATACCCTGGACTCTGCCTTTATCAACGATAGCCTGGGTACCCCAGGAGTGGAGAGAAAGCTTGACTCCCGCTTCCTCCACCATGTCATTCATTATGCATTTCAGCATTTCCGGGTCTACGGTCCAGGTCAGCCGTATTTTCCCATCAACCACAGTGGAAAAGTGGTTCTTCCAGCGGGCAAGCACCGCGGGGTCAGTCGAGCCTATTTCCTCCCGCTTCGGCCCGACCATGCCGCCGGGGATTTTTTCCAGCCTGTCCAGCCATTCCTGGCAGAGACCGGCTATTTGCTGCTCTTTACTGCCGTCACTCATGTGCGGGATAAGGATAACCAGGCCACCGGTAGCCATGCCCCCTAAATGTCCGTATCTTTCCACAAGGATTGTTCTGGCACCGTTCCTGGCTGCGGCTACGGCTGCCGAGTGTCCGCCGGGACCGCCGCCGACAACGATAACATCAGCTTCATGGTAGACATTTATCTCCCGGGACGGCTCCGTAATCGTTTTAAGAGTGAGGTCTGATTTCATGGTAATATCCTCCTTGAAATAGCGACCTATTTGAAAAGCAATGATGAGGAATATAGGCTATCTCAGACTATTTGTCAACTTGAGGGGTTCTTATTAACAGCAGCCTTTTATTCTTCTCAACCAAACTATTCAATGGCATACAGCTTGCCATCGTGAGAGCCTATATAAACCACACCATCAGCGACGACAGGGGATGAGGTAATCTTGTCTCCGGTGAGCATATCCCAGAGCTTGTCGCCGGTGTCAATATCCAGGGCGTAGAGACGGCCATCTTCACTGCCGAAATAGATAGCTTTGCCTTCAACTGCCGGTGAGGAGTATACTATACCCGCACTTTCAAATCCCCACCGCTCCATTTGCGTCTTGGTATCTAAGGATACCAACCTGTTACCAGAGCCCAAGTAAAGGACATCATCCACCAGGGCGGGAGAGGAACTTACCCTGTCTCTCAGCCAGGCGAACCAGAGAAAGCCTGACGGGGTTGGAGGCTTTGGTGCCACGCCGTATACATAGAGTATATTCCAGAAAACCTTGAGCTTATGCTCAAGGGGCCAATTATTGGCTCCGGCATCAATAGCGTATATAAAGCCCCGGGAATTGCCGCAATAGACAACGCCGTTACTTACAACCGGGGATGAGTGTACCGAGGCATATGTAGCAAATCGAAGGCGAAGCCTTCCGCTTATTGCATTTATAGCATAACAACTGCCATCACTTGACCCGACATAGACGATACCGTAGGCGACAGCAGGTGAAGATCGAATATAGCTTTCTGTCTTAAAATGCCACAGCTCTGTTCCCGTTGCAGCATCCACAGCGTAAATTGTATAATCATCAGCACCAAAATATACGGTGCCATTGGCTATTGCGGGTGAGGACATTATAGCGTATTTTGCCTTGAAATCCCACAGCTTTACGCCGGTATCAGCATCAAGCGCATACAGTCTGCTGTCGTTTGACCCGAAATAGACCACACCATCAACAACGATAGGTGACGAATCTACCCAGCTGCCTGTCTTGTACTCCCATTTTTTTTCACCGGTGACCGCGTCAATGGCATAGAGCTTATGATCTCTGGAACCGACATAAACGGTTCCGTCCACCACTGTCGGCGATGAATGGATGGCAGCGTCTGTAGGGAAGGCCCATTTCAGTGTGCCCTGGGGCACGATGCCGCTCGGGCCAGTGCTGCCGGTACGATTCAGGTCACGGCGAAACATAGCCCATTCGCCGCTTCGGGAGGTAGATTCCAGTTCTTCAGACAGTCCAAATATTATGTCGGTGTACTGATAGCAACTATAAAAAACAATCAGCAGGCAGACTATGCTAATAACGGTTATCCTGATTGTCTTCCGGCGTTTTAACCTGGCCTGCCTTCTTCGCTCAAGCTCCGTATTCCGTTGGTACATATCTAATCCTGTGCTTATATTATCCCTTTCGCGCTCCGGCTGTCAATAAAGTAAGTCGGTTAACACATCCAGAATAAAATTCCCATGGCCTGCCTTGTAAAACCCTGTTTTCTTTATTATTCATGACAAAACATTTACCGGCAGTTCTCTCTATCCGACTACCAGGTTAAGCGGCCGGTTTCATCAACAGGCGGCCTGGGAGCACGCACAAAAAACATGGTAACTACGGCCAGCAAGGATAGCACGAGAGCGGTTATAAAAGCTATGTTGTAACTGGTGGTGGTATCAAATATCCAGCCGAAATATACCGGGGCCAGCAGTCCCATGGGAGCCAGGCACGCTATCATGGTGCCAAGAATGGAACCGAAAGCCTTCCTCCCGAAATAGCGGCCCAGCATCAGGATAACTATGGGCGTCACCGCTCCCGAGCTAAGGCCGTGACATATCAGCAGCACATAAATCGCCGGCAAGTTTTGATACCAAAGGAAAGTACTTATGCCGATAGCCTGTAGCAGAAAAGATGCCAGCAGCAGGAACTGGAGGCGGCTTTTCGGGACACGGTCGGCGATAATGCCTCCGAAGAACCTGGAAGGGATGGTAAAGAATACCATCATCCCCATCATACCGCTCGCTGCCGTCTCTTTAATCCCCGTATCAGTCAAAAAGGGGAAAACATGTACGTTAAAACCACTGGCAGTAAAATTATGCACACTGAACCCAACCATCAGCAGCCAGAACGTCCCGCTTCTGATTGCCTGTCTGAAGGTATATTCCGTCTCCTGCAGACTGGAGGCATACCCGACACCCCTTTCTATCATATCCCCCTCGTCCTCCGTACCCGGGCTAACCTCGGCCCCGTCCGGGAGCAGGCCGTAGTATTCCGGACGCCGAGGTTTTATCAGCATAAAAGAAAACGGGACACTGGCGAACATAATGATACCCCAGACAAGACAGGTGAATCGCCAACCCTGCGACTCTATAAGAGGCGTGATGGCCTGCAGCACGATTATACCGAAGATACTGATAAGGGTGAACTTGATGCCCTGCGCCATCCCTCTTCGGCGTATGAACCAGTCGTTAATATTCTTGTCACATGCTACCGTCAGGCCGATATTAAGCCCAAGCCCTATCAACACCCCCCAGGCAACGTAGTAATGCCATACCTCGGTTATGAAGTTCATGAATACCATGCCGGCTCCGGCGATACAAATGCCAATAATAACAATCCATCTCGGTCCGAACTTATCGGAGAGCCAGCCTACAAGCGGAGAGGTGATACCGCCTTCAAGTCGTCCGATACCGGCAGCCAGGGCTGTAAAAGCCCGGTTCAGCTCTAATTCGGCAGCAATACGTGTGAAAAAAACGGAAATCCCATAAGTATTGAAGCCGTGACCCAGTCCGGATATGATTCCGATGAATAATACGGACCACCATCCGAAGAATATGCGAGGACGAGAGCTTTTTCTTTCCGACAAAACGTTACCTCATTTTGGGAGTAAGTGGCCGGCTCTATATAAGTGGTATTCTGTAAATTTCAGGATTTGCTAAGGGCGGCTACGTCCAGATTATGTTCCCAGGGACTCCTGGAAATATGCATGACGACAAAGGTACTTGTTCTTACAATTTCCGGTATACTGGCAATCACGTCCTTGACGAACTCATCAAATTCCGATGGCGTGTGAAATAGAAAAATCCCGATAATATCTATATTTCCCGTACAGCCACAGAGGTAATAGACGTTAGGATTCCGTATTAGCAGCTTCTCTACTCGTTCGGCAGCACCTACTTTGACTTCAATGCCCATGATGCACATAAAATGGAGTCCCAACTGCTCAGGATTCGGTATGGCACTAACTTTCATCGTGTTGCTTCTCAACAAGCCCTTAACTCTGTTGCGTACGGTTCCTTCAGATACCTCCAGCTTTCGGCCGATTTCGCGGAAGCTTTGTCTGGCGTCTTCCTGGAGTTCCTTGATTATTTTCTGACCTAGTTCATCCAGCATGTCACACCTCCCGAAAAAACTGAGTAGAATGCTTCACTATTAATATACGCAATTTTGCATTTAAATGCAAATTTTGGGGTTGGTTGCGCAATATATCAGGTACAGCACCAGGGTTATGCCCAAGACCTGCGCATAGTCATGAAGTTGCCGGTACACGCCGGAAGACAGAAAGGAGATAAAAGGATGATAAAAAATGGTACAGCTAATCTATGGATAACCTGAAGGTTCCGGCCCCGCTCTTGGAGGAGCGCAGCATCTCGATGAGTCGCTCTGTCTTGATAACCCAGCCGTAAGAAGCGGCCACCTTTCTTACCGTAGCCTCGCCTATCCTCGACCAGGAGGACGCAGTAGCATCTTCAACCAATATTACGTCGTAACCTATATTGAATGCATCCTCTAGCGTATTTTCCACACAGATTACAGTATCTACGCCGGTAATTATGACTGTATCGGCATAGATACTCCTCAGCCAGAGGTCAAGCTCGGTATCCTGGAAAGCGGAATCCCTCCTTTTGACGACTATGTGGTCACCTTCCTGCGGTTTCAATTCATCGATTATCTCGGCATCCCAGGTTCCGCGTATACATGCCGGTATTCTCAGGAATTCCGCCCTTCTTTCCGGTACGATTCGGTGTAGCTTCGTGAATAGGTCTATCCCCGATTCCTCTCTAACCTGCTGGGTATAGAATACAGGTATTCCTAATTCTCGAGACGTAGTAACCAACCGTACAATATTCGGTATGATCTTTCTATATGCATCGAGGTCAGCCCCGATGTTGCCGCCATACTTTTCGTAGGAACCGCCGAGGGAGCAGAAGCCGTTCTGCATGTCTATAACCAGCAGAGCGGGATGAAACTTGGGTGGTCTTAAGCGCGCCACAGCTCGTACCTCCGTTCAATAATCGGTATGTGCCTGTTATAACCTGGATAGTAAATGTTGACCTGCACCCCGTAATTGTATCATATCCTGGTAACATAAGAACATCCGCGGCCGGATTTGAACCGGCGACCAGGAGCTCTTTAATTACTCGCCCCAGAGATAGCCGCCCCTGTCTTGACAGGTACCGGCGGTTGTGTTAACTTACTGTCAATTAAGCTGATGGCCGGTACCCGCCGTCGGTAGTACGTACGGAGAAAGAATACGTATGGTTCGTCTGGAGAAGTTAAGCGAAGCCGAGAGAAATATGCTATTGGGATTCCCCTGCCCATCCTTTGAAACTCGGCCCTGGGTCAGCGGGCCGCCTTTGAGTCAGCGGCGTGTGGCCATCCTTACCACGGCCGGACTGCATTTGCGGAACGACCGCCCTTTCCAGCTGGACCCGGACGATTTCTACCGCGTTATCCCGGGCGATGTCCAGGCCAATGACCTGGTTATGTCCCATCTGGCGGCCAGTTTCGACCGCAGCGGGTTCCAGCGGGACTGGAATGTCGTTTTTCCCCTCGACCGGCTCCGCGAGATGGTAGCCGAAGGTATCATCGGCGGCCTGGCCGATTTTCACTATTCCTTTAGTAGCGCCCACCAGCCAGCAGAGACGGATGCGCCGGCGCGGGAAATCGCCGGTCTGCTCAAGAAAGACAAGGTGGATGCCGTCCTGCTCCTGCCGGTCTGACCGGGCTGCACGACCGCCGTTGGCGTTCTAGCGCATTTTATAGAAGATGAAGGCGTGCCAACAGTCGGAATCAGCCTTATCCGACCCCACACGGAAGCTATTAAGCCGCCACGGGCCCTGTGGGTGCCTTTTCAGCTGGGGCACCCCCTGGGTGCGCCTGATGACCCTGCCTTCCAGAAGCGGGTACTGCTGGCCGTTCTGGGACTGCTTGAGGCGCCCGGCGGTCCACCCGTTCTGGTCGATTTTCCCGAGGATGAGCCGGAGAACGATGAAATAACGGTACTGGCCTGCCCGGTGAATTTCGCCCAGAGTGCGGTTGAACCCGGAGAAACCGACCAGTTACAGGTAGCGTTCCGCCGGGAGATGACGGCCATGCGCCCCTGGTACGATATGGCCGTAAACAAACGCCAGCGCACTACGGTAGGTGTCAGCGGCATCGACCTGGAAGCGCTGGGCGATTTCATATATGCCTTTGTCAAGGGTGAGGAGCCGGAAAATCCCCTCGACAATACGCCTCTGGTCTACACGCTAAAATACGCCGTCGAAGATTTAAAGGCATACTATATTGAGGGGATTACGGCGCAACCCGGTCAGGCAGGTGCCTCCAGCCGGGTGCTTAACGACTGGTTCTGGGACGAAACGGTAGCCGGTAAGGTGCTCCTGGCAGTGAAGAAAGTCTGTGAGACAAGCACAGACAAGACGATGAGTCTGGTCGGTGCTCACTTCATCGTCCCCGGCGATGTTGCCCGCCGGCAGAAAAATTGATAATCAACAAGCGCGGCCCGGGTTACATGCTTAAGAGCTAAAAACTGTCGAAATGAGCCACTTCATCAGACAGGTTTCCCGCTTCAATTAATAGTTACTATATTTTTTATATCGTAAACTATTGACAACGCTTTCCCCCTTTGATATAATAGGTAAACGGTAGGCTATTACCGTATTATTTTATATTATGGGATTTGAAAAGCACGACATCGAGCGAAAGGTATTTTCCATCCTGAAAGTCCTGAGCAACTCTAAGGAGACGCTGGGGGCTAGGGTTATTGCCCGATGCCTGAAAGACCTCGGTGTCGAACTGAGTGAGCGGTCAGTGCGATATCATCTCAAGCTGATGGACGAAAGGGGGCTAACCCGGCTGATGGGGAGGAGAGACGGCAGGGCAATTACAGACCTCGGGTTGCAAGAGCTAAAGAGAGCCCTGGTTACCGATAAGGTTGGCTTGGCTTTCTCAAGGATTGAGATGCTTGCCTTCCGCACTAATTTTAATTGGGATAAACGCGCGGGTGCCATACCGGTCAACGTTTCCTTCTTCCCGAAGGAAAATTTCAAAAAGGCATTGAAGATAATGAAGCCTGTTTTCCAGGCAGGGCTTTGCGTTAGTGACCTGGTAGCAGTGGCTGGTGAAGGAGAAGCCATCGGCGAGCTGATTGTACCACAGAGAAGGGTAGCCTTGGCCACGGTTTGCAGTATCGTGGTTAACGGCACCTTACTCAAAGCCGGTGTGCCTGTGGACTCAAAATTTGGCGGTATACTGCAAATACGAAATCACAGCCCGCTCCGCTTCACTGAACTCATTCATTACGTCGGCAGTTCCTTAGACCCTTCAGAAATATTTATCAGAGCCAATATGACCTCCGTTACCGGGGTTGCGGAAGATGGTAACGGTGAGATACTGGCTAACTTCCGGGAAATACCAGCCGTCTGCCGCGCTACAACCGAGGATGTGGAGAGAAAGCTTAAAAATGCTGGTCTGGGGGGAATCTTTTTGATGGGCAATATCAGCGAGCCGGTTTGCGAAATTCCGGTTGACCTTAATCGTGTTGGCATCATTCTAATTGGCGGTTTGAATCCGGTAGCGGCGGCAAGGGAGGCTGGAATAGAAAGTGACAACCATGCCATGAGTGTTCTCGTTGACTATCAGACGCTGATGAAAGTTTCGGAGGTTTGAAATGAAAGAAGTTAGAATCATACCGTGTCTTGATGTTAAGGATGGGAGGGTGGTTAAGGGGGTCAAGTTTGTTGACCTTAGAGATGCCCGTGACCCTGTAGAAGCCGCACAAGCCTACTGCCGGGAGGGCGCCGACGAGCTTGTCTTCCTTGATATCTTCGCTACCGTGCAGGACAGGAAGACCAGGCTGGAGTGGGTTAAGCGAGTAGCTGATGTCGTTACCGTGCCTTTTGCTGTCGGCGGCGGTGTCAGGAACACCCAGGATATGAAAGAACTGTTTGACCTTGGTGTGGACAAGGTTTCAATTAATACTGCTGCCGTTCAGAATCCAGAGCTTATCAGAGAGGCATCAATAAAATTCGGGTGGACGCGGTTGGTTGTTGCGATTGTTGGACGCAAGAATCCACCAAGTAGTAGCCTGCCGCGACTAGAGGTGCTCATTAGGAGTGGTGGTGGTGGCGAAGCCACGGGTATAGGTATTGTCGACTGGGCAAGGAAGGTTGAGGAGCTGGGAGCCGGCGAGATATTGCT
>JAUWYU010000120.1 GCA_030615655.1 Dehalococcoidia bacterium | reverse complement strand
CTGACCCGGAGCGCCGCCCGGTTCACCCCAGGAGAAAAGCAATTTGCCATCAGAGGTGAACTTGTGTATTCTGGCGTTGCCGTAACCATCAGCGATATAGATTTCACCCGAGGAAGTTACCGCCACACCAGTCGGGCGATTGAATGGTGGGGCACCTCGTTGTATTCTCGCCAAGCTCTCCCAATAATCAAAGGTTCGGATATAACCGGTATCTGACGCCTGGCCTTTGGTGCCCAGTGTCATCAGCAGCTTGCCCTCGGGGGTGAATTTGGCGACGATATGGTTTCTATCATCGGTACAGTAGAGCAAGCCATCAGAGCCAATGCAGCTACCGTGAGCACGATTGAAGAAACCTTCTCCCCACGAATTGAGCAAGTTACCCTCACGGTCGAAAATCATTATCGGTTGCTCGCTTCTGTTCAGTATATACACCTTATCTTGTGAATCAATCGATATACCACCGACATCGAGAAATGACCACCCCTCAGGAAGCTTTGCCCACCCATCAACTAATTCATAAGTGTATTTGCCTGCACCGTATGGCATTTTTTAATACCTCCTTTTAGCTTATCTTTCCGAAGTATTTCCACCATTATTAGCGCTCTTTAGAATGCTTAACGGCCTGAAGGATTTACCGAGTTGGTTCCCTGAGCAAAGCCACCGTCTACCCTTAGGTATTCTGCCGTCATGAAGTCGGAAGCATGGCTTGCCAGGAATATCGCTGCCCCGGCAAAGTCGGATGGTTTGCCCCATCGCCCTGCCGGTGTCCGGGTGCACACGAAGTCGTCCAAGCCGGGGAAGTCCCGGCGTGCCGATACGGTTAGAGGAGTATCAATCCAGCCCGGCAGTATGGCGTTGACCTGGATGTTATCCGGCGCCCAGGCGAGCGCAAAGGTGTAAGTCAGCGATAGAATCCCCATTTTGCTGGCGCCATAGGCGGCTACCTTAGCTATGCTGTAGAGTGAGTTCAGCGAGCCGATATTGATAATCTTGCCACCGCCAGCCTCCTTCATCGTCGGGTAAACTGTTTTGGCGCAGAGGAAGGCACCGCGCAGGTTTATGTTCAGTATCCAGTCCCACTCTTCAACGGTATATTCCTGGGGCATCTTGCGGATGTTGACGCCGGCGTTGTTGACCAGAATATTGATTTGCTCGAACTCATCAAGCACCTGCTTCACCCCGGCTTGAATGCTCTTTTCTTGGCTAACATCCATATTCACACCCATCACCCGTACGCTAAACTTCTCTTTGATGTCTCGCGCTGCTTCTGCGGTCTTAGCCTCATTACGTGCCGCGATCACAATGTCGCTCCCGGCCGAGGCTAGGCCTTCAGCAATTCCTTTGCCGATACCCCCGTTGCCACCGGTGACGATGGCCACTTTACCGCGCAAGCTAAACAAATCTTCCATTGGTCACCTCCTGATCTACCGAACTGCATTATATCATAACTTGCCAGGCGTTCGAAAAATATTTGGGAGGATTACTGGTTGGTATAATGTCTGCGCCCTGCTACCCCAAAAAAGAGAGCTTGTCCCGTAAAACTCTTGACATTTGGAGAAAACTCGTTTACAATTCGTCTTCAGTATACCAATTCAAAGAGAAGGGGGTGATAGCTTTCAGCAAAAAAGATTATCGCACAGCTTGGTTCCAAGATTTTAGAAGGAGGAAGAAATGAAAAAGAGACGGACATTAGCTTTGGTTCTGATAGTAGCCTTGGTTAGTGGGTTAGTTGCTGCTTGCGCGGCCCCAGTACCGGCTCCGGCACCAGCTCCGGCCCCAGCCCCGGCTCCAGCGCCAACTCCAGCTCCAGCACCAGCTCCGGCGCCAGCACCAGCCCCAGCTCCGGCACCTGCACCTGCCCCAGCCCCGGCACCCGCCGCACCCGCCGAAGTGGTTAAATGGGTGCAAGTAGCTCAGTGGAGTGACCCCATGCACAACATGATCTGGCTTTACAACCGCAACAAAATGCTTGAGGCAGCCACCAACGGTCGCTTTATCATTGAGTCTCACCCGACTGGCGCGATTATGCACGGCAAAGAGGCCTTTGATGCCACCAATGACGGCACCATTGACGCGCTTAACTCGACCATGCACACCTGGATTGGCAAAATACCCGCTTCCCCGCTGTTCGCCGCCCGCCCAATGGGTTTTACATCCACACAAATGGTGGCATGGCTTGAGCACGCTGGTGGGCTGGATTACATGTACGAGGTACTTGAGCCCTTCAACTTCGGCTACACCGGCTATACTTATGTCAGCACACCGGAAGACTTCTGCTGGTCCAACGTTGATATGACCACACTGGAATCCTGGAGAGGGGTAAAATTCCGCTGCAAGGGGTTCTGGGCTGAAGTTTTACAGGACGAGAGAGTTGGCGCTTCGGTGACCACCATCGCCGGTGCCGAGCTTTACGCGGCAGGCGAGAAGGGCATTCTGGACGCCTTCGAGTATTCCAATGCAGCGACCGATATCGCCCTAGGCTTCTACGAAATCATGAAGTTCCTCATGGTGCCGGGGATACATCAGCCGTCCACGGTAATCTGGGAGGCGGTCAATGCCAATTCGTGGGCAGCCCTGCCTGACGACCTTAAGGTATTGTACGATGCGGTCAACCACGCCATCGCGATTCAGGCATACACCGACCTGGTAATTGCAGACGCCGCAGCGTTCGCGAAGTTTGCGGCCATGCCGGACCTGGAGATTGTTGTTCTCCCGGATAAGCTGCAAGGGGAATTCTACGAGATAGCTGATGACCTCTACAACAAGAAGAGCGCTGAAGACCCGTTCTTCGCCGAGGTTTACAAGAGCCAGGAGGAGTTCAAGAAAACGTGGAAGCTCTTTGAACAGTACCAGTCGCCCAAACTCTAGCTAGGTTATGCTCCGACGCTTACCCCCGCCGAACTCCGATTTGGGATGGGGTGGGGGTGAGTGTCAACAGGATAGTGCCTTATGATTGTAATCGAACGCATTTTACAGGGTATTGACTTTATCTGTGTGTGGACGGGAAAGCTCGCCGCTTTCTTGGTGATAATTCTCATAGTAGCTGTCGTTTACGAAGTTGTCTCAAGATATGTCTTTAATGAGCCAACGATATGGTCATTTGAGATCCAGCGGATGGTTGGAGGCAGTATGTTTATCCTGGGATTTGCCTGGGTACTCCTCATGAAAGCCCATGTCAGGGTGGACCTGTTATACCAGCGCCTGTCACCCCGTGGTCAGGCGATACTTGATGCCGTCCTCACCCTGCTCCTGGTTTTCCCGTTATGGATTATAGTCATGCCGCGCATGATTGAGTGGGTCCAGATCTCGTGGGCAATTCACGAGCAGAGCTCAGATAGTGCCTGGAGGAATATTATCTATCCCTTCAAGACGGTGGCACCGATAGCCATTTTTTTGCTGTTACTGGCACTGGTGTCCACATTTATTCGTGACATAGGAACTATCTTTAGAGGAAAGAGATGTTAAATATAGAGATAAGCCCGGCAATGATTACTATCCTGATGCTGGGGACACTGGTCATTGGTATCTTTTCCGGCTTTCCCTTGGCCTTCATCTTGGCCGGTGTGGGTTTCATCTTCGGCCTTCTCTTCATGGGAGAAGGCAGGATTTTTGGTATGGCTATTGCCCAAACCTATAAGACGATGACCAATTATGTTCTTCTGGCGGTTCCCTTGTTCGTCTTTATGGGGACGATGCTGGGGCATTCCGGAGTTGCCGAAAAACTCTTTGGCACTATGCACCTTATCATGGGAGGGCTCAGGGGTGGCCTGGCCCTGGCCACCATCTTTGTCGCCACCATCTTTGCCGCCTGTACCGGCATCATCGGTGCCTCGGTGGTCACCATGGGGATAATCGCCCTGCCCCCCATGCTGGATCGGGGTTATAATAAATCTCTAGCTTGCGGTACTGTCTGTGCCGGCGGCACCTTGGGCATCCTCATACCCCCCAGCATCATGATAGTCATTTATGGACCCATGGCTGAGATTTCAGTGGGGAAGTTGTTTGCCGGCGCCTTGGTCCCCGGTCTTATCCTTTCGGCATTATATATGAGCTATATCGCTATCAGGTGTGGGTTAAAGCCTGAACTGGGTCCCCCCTTGCCGGTGGAGGAAAGACGAGCCGTGTCCATCAGCCAGAAAATTACGCGGATGTTATTCCAGATGGTTCCCCCGATTCTCCTCATTCTGGGAGTACTGGGCACCATCTTCGCCGGGATAGCCACCCCCACCGAGGCGGCCGGTGCCGGTGCCTTTATCTCCACCCTCCTGGCGATTGTCTACCGCCGATTAAACTGGCAAGTTCTGAAGAGTACGACATATGAAACGATGAGGATAACCGGCTTCATAATGCTGCTGGTAGTAGGGGCGAGTATCTTTTGCAGCGTTTTCACCTACCTGGGGGGCGGTAAATTTGCCACCCAAGTACTAGCCGCCGTGCCCGGAGGCAAGTGGGGTTCTTTTGCCGTAATGATGTTCATGGTGTTTATCCTGGGCATGTTAATCGAATGGATTGGCTCCATATTCATTGTTGTCCCGCTGTTCACACCGGTGGCGGCAGCACTCGGCTTTGACGCCCTCTGGTTTGCCATCGCCGTTTGTGTTATGTACCAGACGGGGTTCCTGAGCCCACCCAATGCCCATGCCATCTTTTATTTGAAGGGTGTTGCTCCACCAGGAGTGGAAGTTGGGGATATTATCAGGGGTGTTTGGCCTTATATCGGCCTGATACTAATTGGGCTCACCATAATCACTATCTTCCCGGAGTTAGTTCTTTGGCTGCCTAGCATCATCGTAGGATAAGCAAACAAGAGAACTAGAAAGAGAGGAGAAATTCATGAAGATTGATGGAGATATCTGTATCGCTTGTGAGGTATGCGTCCCTTATTGCCCAATGGAAGCAATCAGCATGAAGGAGGACGTTGCCGTCATCGACGAAGACGAATGCGTGGACTGTGCCGTCTGCCTGAAGTCCGGGGTTTGCCCGGTGGACTGCATCATCTTTGAGCCGGCACCCTGGCCTCGTTCGCTAAGAGATACCTTCTCTAACCCCAGAACCGTGCATAAGTCAACGGGCATCGCCGGACGCGGGACGGAAGAGATGAAAACCAACGATGTCACGGGCAAGTTTAAGAGGGGATGGGTCGGCATGGGTTGTGACTTTGGCCGGCCGGGGATTGGCACTCGCTTCCGCGATATGGACAAAGTAGCCCAGGTGCTGGCGAAACTGGGAGTGGAATTTGAGCCT
>JAUWYU010000083.1 GCA_030615655.1 Dehalococcoidia bacterium | reverse complement strand
GGTGCCAGGTACGACCCGATAATCGTCGGCGAGCTTGATAGAGGCGGCGCCATTAATACCATTTCTCCGCATAATGTTACCTCCAAGAACTGCGCCGGGATGGCGACCAGTGGCTATTTGGTGGAGGTAGAGCAGGTCGACCTGGACGAATTGAGAAGACAATACCCCGAAGCATTTAACAGGCCATACGATCCTGCCACCGGACAACGGATAGAGCGAGTTCTGGCTTGAAGAGCCCATCTACCGCCCCGGGTAAATCCGGATGAGGTGGGGAACTGGCAACGCCGGGTGAACTGTGCCTTATATTATTAAGGAGTATGCATAATGTTGCTTATTATCGGAATAACCGGGGCCTCCGGAGCGATATACGGCATCCGGCTGCTTGAGGTATTATCGACCAATAAAGAAGTGGAAACACACCTTATCATCTCTGAAGCCGCAGAAAAAATCATAAGGCATGAAACTGATTGGCGGCTGGAACAGGTAAGAGCCCTGGCAGACGTCTGCTATGACATCAACGATATCGGGGCCGGGCTTTCCAGCGGCTCGTTTAAGCGAGACGGTATGGTGATTGCTCCCTGCAGCATGAAGACACTGTCAGCACTGGCAAACTCATACGCCGATAACCTGATAGCCCGCGCCGCCGATATAACATTGAAGGAGAGAAGGAAGCTGGTTGTACTGGCGAGAGAAACCCCGCTTCATCTGGGTTACTTGAGAAACATGGTAAAGCTGACCGAGATGGGGGCCGTTGTTTTTCCGCCGGTTCCCGCCTTTTATCATAAACCGCAGACAATCCAGGACCTCATTGACTACACTATAGGCAGGGTTCTTGATGTATTTGATATAAAGAATAACCTCTTCCCGAGGTGGTCGGGATTGACCGGCAAAGAGAAGTGAACGTTCTATTTACAATTGATTGACAGTCTTGCCTCACCCCTGACCCCTCAATGTTATCTATTCCCACCCAGACCACCCTCGCATCATCTGCGGCTTATCCCGCGAGTTTATACCCCACCACCCAACGTTCAAGAAAGGTAACATACCCCATCCTAAAAAGGGGAGTGCGCAGCGAGAGCCCCGATATAATCGGGGTCTCGTATTTCTTCCCCCTCTCCGATCAATTAATCTCACGGAGCAGTCAATCTCGCAGGTTGGAGAGGGGGATTAAGGGGGTGAGGCTAATATGTGGTGAGGTTAATATGGGGAAACTATCAAAACCGGATAACACCTATTTATCAAACTTTAACTCTTAAGAAATGAGCCCAATTTTTCTATGCGGTTTTCCCTTTTCCTGGCTACCATCATAAAAGCTCGGGGAACATCCGCCATCAGAGGTTTTGATTGTTCGGCTGCATCCGAATAGAATTTTATAATCTTCCTTTCTATCTCCACAGCCTGGTCCAGAACATCGGCATAGTTTGCCCCGTCTTGAACGGCTGTTTTTAAGGTGTAATCGTCCGGGTCTATATTAAAAGCAAAACAGCCCTCAATGGCATCAGTGATAACTCCATAGTATACCCTCTCGATTTGAGTTATATTCTTCTTGTTATCTCTGGCAAAAGAGAGGAAAGCCTCGGCATCTTGGGTGTTTCGCTGAGCCAGATTCTCGTAGAAATCTGCCGAGTCATTTTCTAGTTTCTTAGCAAAGGTGATGCCCTCGGAAGCTGTATGTAATATCATCTGCGGTTACCCTCCGTTATCAAAACCACCTTTGAATAATGACCTTGCTTTCCGTGAAGAAGCGGACCGCCTCCCGTCCCTGTGTATGCAACACTCCGTAGAATGAATCCTTCATGCCACTGAAAGGGAAGAAAGCCATAGGTGCTGTTATCCCGATATTTATGCCCACATTGCCGCTGGTAACACTGTACTGAAACTCTCTGGCGCTTTTACCATCTGTCGTAAAGATAGAGTCGCCATTGCCAAATGGGTCAGCATTGGTAATCTCTATCGCTTCGTTCAGGTCTTTCACCCGCATGATAGACATTACGGGTCCAAAGATTTCCTCGGAACCTATTTTCATATCCGGTTTAACATCCTCGAAGATAGTTGGGCCGAGAAAACATGTTTCCGGGTAGTCGCCTGCAATCTTTATATTTTTTCTGCCATCAAGTCTGAGTTTTGCCCCCTGTTTTATACCACTCTCTATATATGCCATGATTCTATCCTTTTTCTCTGTGTCACGCACCGGTCCCATCTGCACCGATTCATCAAGTCCATAGCCAATCCTTATGCTGGAGGTCTGTTCGACAACCCTATCCACAAAACTCTTGTAGAATGCGTCGTCTTCACCAACAATGACAGCATTAGCGGCTGATAAGCATCGCTGACCGGTGTTGCCGAAAAATGAGGTCATCATAGCCGCTATGGTCCTGTCAACATCACAGTCGGGCATGATTACCATGAAGTTCTTGGCGCCACATTGAGCGATAACCCTTTTACCTGTATCACCACATCTCTTGTAGATAACGTCTCTCCCCGTAGGGGTAGACCCGACAAAGGTTATACCTACAATGCTCGGATGCTCCAGCATACCATTGACGACGGTTCTACCACCGTGGACGATGTTCCATACACCTGGCGGAAAACCAGCTTCCTCTACCAGTTCAGCCAGCCTGGTTTGACTGTTGGGAACTTCGCTGGAGGGTTTTATTACCACGCAGTTTCCCGTAGCCACCGCATATGGCGCTGACCAGAGCGGAATCATGAATGGGAAGTTGAAAGGACCTATAATGCCGAAAACTCCCAGAGGCGTTGGAATTACCCACTCGTCTATGCCACTGGCGATATCCTCTGAATAGTATCCCTGCATCAAAGTAGGTATGCCGCAGGCAACCTCAACGTTTTCGATGCCGCGCCTCGTCTCGCCTCTCGATTCATCTATGGTCTTGCCATGCTCCTGTGTCTGGATTCTACTGACTTCCTCAAAACTTTCTTCCAGTAGCTCTTTCAATCGGAAGAGATATCTTGACCTGGCCAGCGGGGTTGTTCTTCGCCAGTCAGGAAAGGCTGCTTTAGCGGCTTCTACGGCAGCATCCAGTTCTTCTTTAGTCGAGATGGGGACTTTGGCAATTGTCTGATACGTAGCCGGATTTACCACGTCTATAATTTCACCTTTAGATTCCACCCACTCTCCGTCGATATAGTTTTTGATGGTTCTGACCTCTTTTATTGGTTCTTCCAGAAGAGCCATGCCTAAACACACTCCTGTCATAAAAATTTTCTGGCACTACGTGTCAGTCGGTGAAGCCTATTGGGCAAAACGGGCTAGGCTTCCGGTCAGGCACGTTGTTATTTTTCCGGTTCGTCCAGGGTTCGATAATAGGCATCGCCAAGGTCATTAGGGTTAAAGGTCTCCTTAATCTTCCGCTGGTAGCGAAACGCTTCCGGTTGTGCTGCCGCCGAAAGTATCCGCTCGCGTATTTCCTTGGGGGTTGACCTGCCATCAGCCCCTCTGGCGTATGCGTTCATTTTCTCCATGCCGGGACCCCAACCCTTTTTTATACCGTAGTCGGTGGCAGCATCAAAGAATTCGAGCGTCCCTTCCGTTGATGCCTTATCATGCGGGTCAAAATGGGTGAAGCTCTCCCACATGGCGTGACCGCCGCCTCCCATACCGCCTATTCCTCCCATCATGGCATCGCCACCGGTAGCTACAATATTGCCCTTCTTTTCCCATTCAGCCTTGAATGCCGTTGCCTCTTCAACGCGCGGTATTGTCTCTGGCCCGGAAGTCGCAAAATCTGGAGTCCCTCCCAGTCCGAAACAGCCGTCGTAACCGCCTCCATAAACGAGGTTCAAATTCTTGTGTCCCAGCCTGATCATATAGAGAAGCGCCCAGTTGTACAGGTCGGGGTCCAGCATTCCCTGTACCTTCCAGCCTCCGGTCGTTTCCAGTATCCTGTCCAGAGCCTTGTCCTGCCATTCGATATCCCTCGGGGTCATGCCCGCCAGCACAATCTGGTAATCGCGCTTCATTTCTTCGGTCATTTTCTGTACTTCCGGGTCATCAAGCAGTTCCTCAATGTCAGAAAGTGTCTTGGTGGGGTCGGACAGTATCTTGACCATGGCTCCCTTCAGGTCTCTGCCGAACATGTTAAACTGTCGGTGAGCGATATAGCCGATTCCAGCCTCCCAGATTAAATAGCAGGAATCAGCCCATGCCTCCCAGGCTGGGAAGCCCAGGGTATATACCCTGATGTTGTCGGGCAGCACCGCTTTGTAGGCGGGCGGTTTCCCTTCGACGGGGAGTGTGGCCGGTCCGGGCCACGGATAGAGCTTGATGGCACACTTGGTAAATACGCCCATTGCCCCGTTCATCCCTACCATTCCCCTGACGAGACCTTTTAGACTTGGCCCGGGCCCGTCACAGCAGAACCAGCCCAAGCCGGAACCTATAGAGCCTACCCTCAGGATATCACCGGTGGGCATGACCCATTCCGCCCCGAGCAGATTCTCACTGTGATGACCCATGTAATTAGTATCCGGTCCGAGTCCTCCTAAAGAAGTAGCACTGGCGAGGCAAGAACAGCTGGAGCCAGACCCGTGGATGTGGGTATTCAGTCCCACCTTCATCGCTTCCGCCTGGAGCGTTGCCCCGATGACATGCGGCTCAACCACGGCAAACATGTTCTTCTCATCAATCTCCAGGATTTGGTCCATCCGCCTCATATCTAGTTGAATTGTGTTCTCCTCTAAAGGATACCCCCAGGCTGACCAGAATGTACTGGAGGCCTTAAATTTTATCTTGTATTTGTTGCATTCTCTGACGATAGCCTGAACTTCCTCCGCGCTCCCCGGCAGCAGGACAGCCTCTCCTCGGGGCGTGTATACCCGGTAATAGGGGCCTATGTGAATGGCGGTATGAGACAGCGGGTATCTATACGAATCTAATAGGGCCGGGTCGTCGGAGATGTTATCCGTCCCTACAATGCCTTCAAATGCTTGATAGGCTTCTCTTGATAGTGCCATGTCTCAGTCCTTCCTTCGCTATATTGCCTGCTGAACCAGCTCGATAACATCAAAGACTTTCATTTTCTCGCCCGTGGTATCGATGGCATCGGTAAAATTCCTCTCGCACCACGGGCAGGCACTCACTATTGCCTCGGTGCCGGTAGACTTCGCCTCCTCAATCCTCTCTGTGGCCGTCCAGTTGGAAAACTTGGGATATGCCTCTCTTGCCCCACCGCCGGCGCCACAGCACCAGGCATACTCCCTGATTCTCTCCATTTCCACCAGTTCCAGACCAGGGATACTCTTGAGCACATCTCTAGGTGGGTCGTAAACGCCCCAGGCTCCGTTGTACCTTGGCTTTCTTGGCTCATAGACCACTATTTGTCCTTTGATTTTCTTCTCTTTGCCCTCCCAGGGTACATACGGCTCTCCCTGTCTTCCCAGGTGACAGGGGTCGTGGTAGGTAACCCGCATGGGTACAGTCTTGGTAAATTTAATTTTACCTTCCTTAATCAGGCGGTCGAGATATTGCACAGTATGGAGAATCTCAAACTTTGCACCCAGTGGAGGATAAAGACGGTTGAAGGCATGATAACAGTCGGCGCAGGAGGTTACCACCGTTTTAACGCCCGCTGCGGTCCAGGCCTCGGTGGCATTCTCCGCAAACTTAACAAATTCCCCCTTGTATCCCATGTCATAGGCTTTACCGCCGCAACATGACTCGTCTTTCCCCATAATGCCGATATCGACGCCGGCATTCTTCAGAAGGGTCACCGCCGTCCTGGCTGTTTCTCTCAGGTCTTTGTCGTAACTGAATCGACAGCCGGCGTGAAAGACGACTTCCGCCTGCTCACTGGTGATATGCTTCACGTCCAGCTCTTCAGCCCAATCGCCGCGTCCGGCCCTGGGTTCCATCATCATGTTGTCTTCCTTGCGGAGATGCTCGATAACGGCCATGTGCTGTGGCAGTAATTGGCCGTCCTCAACCAGCCTGAATCGCAATTCATGCATCATCTCAAGGGGTTCCAGGTTGTAGCGGCAAATCTTGTCGGAAACATCACAGGATCCACAGGTTACGCATTTGTAAACTATATCCACCACCCTGTCGGTATAATTGCTCTGGCTGTTCAGGAGTGACAGGGCAACCGCAAATCTGCCGCGTGCCGAGTAACTCAGGAAATTGTTATAGGCTATACTGGGGCAGCCTTTGGCAAACCTCCAGCTCTTTACATGGTCTAATGGGATCCACTTGCAGTATGAGCACTGGCTGCACCTCTCCATATCAGCTTTATAGTCTTCTAGCGCCACTTTATAATGCCTTCTTTCTCTGCTTCTCTTGCGTTTAAAAGCACAGCTTCCCCGGGTTCATTACATTATTGGGGTCGAATATCCCCTTAACCTTCTTTAATACAATCGTGGTCTGCGCGTCTCGGCTATAAGCCATTTTTGCCCAGATGCCATAAGGTCGGGAGAAGAAAGCCCCCTGCTTGAGCATCTCTTCACTGGCCCTGGTGAAGAGTTGCCGCATCCTGGTTACCTCTCCCGGATTGTCCCGGTCGAAGGGGAGGATGAATTCACAATGGCAGTTAGCGCCCTGGTGCAGCGGCTGGATATAA
Source organism: Dehalococcoidia bacterium (assembly GCA_030615655.1). Taxonomy (GTDB): domain Bacteria; phylum Chloroflexota; class Dehalococcoidia; order Dehalococcoidales; family RBG-16-60-22; genus JAUWYU01. Next base: position 110 of record JAUWYU010000083.1, on the reverse strand, counting down.
ACACCTATATCTGAGGCTGGGTACCCATTTGCTTCGGCCACTGAGTTCATTGCCCTGACAAATTCTGGTGTCCTGTTGAGGGTGGTCAGGAAGAGGATATCCTGGAATCC